>JAQVSV010000003.1 GCA_028700325.1 Elusimicrobiaceae bacterium
GCTGATGTTGACCGGGCTGATAACACCGCAGTTTTTAAGCACGTTCTTGACCTGCTTTTTGAAAAAGGGATGATCGTTAAGATACGGAATGTTTTCCCAGCCCTGATCCTCGCCGTGGTACTGCCCCAGCGTCATTTCCGGCGTTACGCCGCCGCTGAAAACCGCGTCAAGCAGGGCGGGAACCCTGTCGGCCGTAATTTTATGGAAAGCAATGCGGTTTCTGCCCGGCAGCCACACGTCCACAAGCGGTTCCATGGCGCAGAACCCCACACAGCCCACCTCAACCACTTCGGCGGCGATTTTCCTGTCCGCCAGATATTTCCTGACCGCCTCCAGAGTCCGGCCCGCGCCGGTGGCGAGCCCGCAGGTGCCCGCACCCACCAGAATCATCGGAACGGAAGGCTTGCGCTCCCTGAAAACCTCTTCGATATCGGCGGCGGACAGACGCTTTAAAAACGCGTCCTTTATTCCAGCCGGCAGACAGTTCAGGCCGTCTTTATACGCTTTATCAATCGCCGCCATATCATTTCCCTCCCTGTTTGTACTGCGCTACCAGCCTGTCCAGCGAGTCAGGCGTCATCTTGGCGTGAAATTCGCCGTTGATGCTGACCACCGGCGCCAGCCCGCACGCGCCTATGCAGGCGACCACCTCGATGCTGAACTGGCCGTCTTTCGTCGTTTCTCCGGCTTTGATGCCAAGAAGCTGCTCAAGCCTCTCCAGCACGCCCAGCGAACCCTTGACGTGGCAGGCGGTGCCCCGGCATAAGAGGATATGGTTCCTGCCCTTGGGCGAAAAACTGAACTGGTTATAAAAAGTAGCCACCCCGTAAATCTTGCTTACGGGCACGTTCAGATATTCCGACGCGGCTATCATGTTCTCGCGCGACAGGTAGCCGAAAGTTTCCTGAAATTCCTGCAACACGGGTATGAGCATGTTGCGCTCGCCCGCGGGATATCTGCTGAGTATTTCTTTAGTTTCCGTTTTCACTGTAGTATCACCTTTGCTGCACACGTTATAGTCTGGCGGCCGCCAGGCGGCACGCCTTTTATAAATTGTTGGAAAAATACGCGGTCTTTTCGATCGCGGTGGTAATATCTATGTTTTCCAGATAAATGCCCTCGCGCACGGCGACGCTCGCCGGGGCGAAGTTAACTATGCCTCGGATGCCCGCGGCGGTCATCGCGTCAGCGGTGCGCTGGGCGTCATCCGCCGGAACGGAGATGATGCCAAGCGTTATCCCTTTTTCCTTCACCACTTCGGACAAACGCTCCGGCGGATAGCACTTGCAGCCGGAAATAACGCGATCCGCCTTGTCCGGGTCGGAATCGAAGGCCGCCACAATCGCTATGTTCGGCCGCCGCTTGGCGAAATATGAAAGCACCGCCCGCCCCAGATTGCCCACCCCGACTATTGCCACATTCACTTTCTGCGGCACCAGCCGCGACTCAATCTCTGCCAGAAACTCTTCTATTTTGTACCCCTTCTGCGGCCGCCCGTTTATCTGAAGACGCATTATATCCCGCCTAACCTGTTCCGGCGAAATATCCGCCGCGCTCGCCAGTTCATGCGAAAAAACATTTTCACGGCCCTCCTGACGAGCCTGCAAAAGAAACTGCCGGTACTTCAGCAACCGACTGACTTCACGACAGGAGATCTTCTCACCCATACTGTTTTCCCCGTGCTCCATACCAAATTCAACATTCGTTATTTTGCAAACAAACCAGCTTCACGGTCTTGTTACTTTATAAACGATTATTGATATTATAAACAAATTACAGTTGATTTTCAATGGTTTACTGATTTTCACTGTACTTTTACAGGAATAATATTTTCGGCTAAAATACTGTTCGTTTTATTATCACGAATTTACAACGGCGGCTCGTTATTTTATTAACGTAACTACCGAAAACACCCCGATGGCACCAAAACCGGGTAACGGCTTTATTTTTTGAAAGCGGATTTCCTTTAAATGCCGTAACAATTAAGGTAATATATACATATGAACAGGATAATGGCGTTTGCTCTTGCCGTAATTTCCCTTTCCGGCTGCGCAGCGCCCGGGAAAATGTCCGCCGCAACAGCATCGGTCGCCAAACCGATACGGGTAGGTGTCTATCAAAACAAACCCGCCGTTTTCATTCTGCCTGATGGCAGCGTCGGCGGACTTTCCATCGCGCCGCTTATCGCCGCGGCAAAAGCTAACAACTGGAACCTTCAATTTGAAGAATGTTACTGGGCGCAATGCCTTATGCTTCTGGAAACCGGCGGCATGGACCTGATGGTTGATATCGCCTATACTCCGGAGCGGGCCAAACTGTACGATTTTTCCCATGAACCGGTTTTTCTGACCTGGGGCCAGTTATATCAGAAGCCCGGAGCCGGACTTGATACCCTCGCCGCGCTTAAAGGAAAAACCGTGGCCGCGCTCGCCAACGATGTGCACAATATCGGGCCGGACGGAATCCGGAAAATGCTGGCTGACGCCGGCGTAAACTGTGAAATCGCTGAAACCGAGTCTTATCTGGACGCTTTCTCCGCGGCAGCTTCCGGCAAAGCCGACGCCGCCATGGTGCCCAGCATGTGGGGCGCGGAAAACGCACGCACATTCGGGCTGGAACCGGCGGGGATCCGTACCGGCTCGAAGGAAATCCGTTATGCCGCGCGCAAGGGAACAGATCCCGCCATTCTGACCGCCATAGACAAAATCCTCAAAACCAATTCAACAACAGCCAGGGGGAATCCGCAAAATGACCGCTAAAACCGTTGTGACCGATTATAAAGTAAAAGATATTTCGCTTGCCGCCTGGGGCCGCCGGGAAATTGAAGTGGCCCAGCATGAAATGCCGGGCCTTATGGCGATCCGCGCCAAATATGCGGCGGCCAGACCGCTTGAGGGCGCGCGGATCATGGGCTCGCTGCACATGACAATCCAGACCGCCGTGCTCATCGAAACGCTCCACGCGCTGGGTGCGCAGGTGCGCTGGGCAAGCTGCAACATTTTTTCCACACAGGATCACGCCGCCGCGGCTATCGCGGAGGCCGGCATTCCGGTTTTCGCCTGGAAAGGCGAAACCCTCGAGGAATACTGGCGCTGCACCGCACGGGCTCTTGATTTCGACGGAAAAGGCCCGCACCTGATAGTGGACGACGGCGGCGACGCGACGATGATGATCCATAAAGGCTGCGAAGCGGAAAAAAATCCCGCCTCGCTCGACTGCGAAGCTGCCGGCGAGGATGAAATTGAACTCATTAAATATCTCAAGGCCGAACTGAAACGCAATCCGCAGCGCTGGACAAAAGCGGCCAAAGAAGTGCGCGGCGTATCCGAAGAAACCACAACCGGCGTGCACCGGCTGTATCAGATGATGGAGCAGGGCAAACTGCTGTTCCCGGCGATCAACGTAAACGACTCTGTCACCAAATCAAAGTTCGATAATCTCTACGGCTGCCGCGAATCGCTGGCCGACGGCATCAAGCGCGCGACTGACGTTATGGTGGCGGGCAAAGTTGTTGTCGTGTGCGGCTACGGCGACGTGGGCAAAGGCTGCGCCAAAGCGATGCGCGGGCTTGGCGCGCGTGTGATCGTGACCGAAATTGATCCCATCTGCGCGCTTCAGGCCGCGATGGAAGGCTATGAAATCACTACCGTGGAAGACACGCTGGGCCGGGGCGACATTTATGTGACCACCACCGGCAACTGCGATGTCATACGGGTTGAGCATATGCTCGGAATGAAAGACCAGGCCATCGTCTGCAATATCGGGCATTTTGACAATGAAATACAGGTGGGCAAACTGAACGCGGCAAAGGGCGTGAAAATCGTGGAAATCAAGCCGCAGGTGGACAAATATATCCTGCCCGGCGGCAATGAACTGTTTATTCTGGCGAAAGGACGGCTGGTCAACCTCGGCTGCGCCATGGGGCACCCGTCGTTCGTGATGAGCAATTCTTTCTCAAACCAGACGCTCGCCCAGCTGGATCTGTGGCAGAAAGATTACAAGACGGGCGTGTACCGGCTGTCGAAGGAGCTGGACGAGGAAGTTGCGCGCCTGCATCTTGAAAAAATAGGCGTGAAACTCACCAGGCTCACGCCCGAACAGGCCGCCTATCTCGGCGTAAACCCCGCCGGGCCCTACAAGCCGGAACATTACCGGTATTAGCGGCCGGCATGGCCTTTAAACAAAAAGGAACTCTCCGGCCGGAGAGTTCCTTTTTGTTACCGGACTGAAATCCTTATTTATAAACCACGAAAGTGTTCAGCATTTTGTCATGCAGCCCCTGCTTATATCGGGTGAAACCGGGCATGCATATAACCACTATTCCCGCGATGGCGACCGGTAACACGATTAACGGATGAACGGCTTTTGAAAGAAACAGCGCCGTTCCGTAAACGAGCGGGAACACCGCCGCGATCAGAAAATACCGCATAAAAGCGCGCCCGAACGACAAACGCCCTCCCGTCGCGCCGATCACCTGTATTTTAAGAAGCATTTTGCCGGGCGTGGCCATTTTATCCGAGCTGTCAAAAAGAGTGAAATACAAGGCGCTTGCAACAAATGACACGAGCGACGGCACCCCCGTGAATTTCAACACCACTTCAACAATCAGCAGGATGATGCCGTCTATCACGCTGGCTACGAACCGGCTGTTTAATGTGGCATAGCGCACGGCATTGGCCGTTTCGGGTTCGCTCTGCGCGACAAAAGCGGAAAAATCCGGAACCGGCGCAATCGAATCGGGAATCTGCTCTGGCAAATCCGGCTGCGGCAACTCGGCAGGCGGCAATTGAGCCTCAAGAGGCTGGCCGGCGGGCCGTTCCGGGGCCTGATTGCCCGGCAAATCAACCGACTGGCCGGCCTGCGGATTCTGCGGCCCGGCCGGTTTTATTTTCGGAAACCACTCTTCCGGCGGCAACGCTTGCGGCGACTGAGAGCCGCCCGACTGGCCCGGAGTCATGTCCTGCGGATCGAAATTCAACTGGTTATTGTTTTCCGGCATGAGATCTCCCTGAGGCAGCCATATTGCATGGCGTTTCATAAATTATAGCATAGTCGCCCTTGATAAACCCCGCCAAAACCGCTAGAATTGAATGGTAAATTATGCCGGACTGCATCTTCTGTAAAATAGCCGCCGGACAAGTCCAGTCGCGTATGGTATACGAGACGGAGGATATTGTCGCATTCGCCGACCTCAACCCTCAGGCGCCGACCCATATCCTTATTATTCCGGTAAAACACATCGCAAAACTTACCGCCGCGGAACCGGCCGAGCTGGAACTGCTGGGCAAACTGCAGCTCGCCGCCGCGGCAATAGCAAAGCAGTTCGGAATAAAAGATTTCCGGCTCGTCACCAATAACGGCAGGGGCGCGGGCCAGTCGGTTGACCACCTGCATTACCATCTGCTGGCCGGCAGGCGGATGAACTGGCCTCCGGGCTGACCGCCGCAGATTTTGTTGCAAATAATTTAAGGCAAAAAAGGCAGGTGATCGAGAGTGGTTTTCATTAAAGTGAGAGATGGCGAATCGTTGGAAGAAGCCCTTAAGCGCTTTAAACGTGAATGCGAGAAGAACGGCATTCTGAAAGAAATCAAACGCCGCGAGTTTTACCAGACCCCGAGCGTAAAGCGCAAATTGAAATCACAGGAAGCCCAGCGCAAGATGCGCCGGGCCAAACGCCGCCGTTATTAATACGGCCAATCAAAACGCGGACAGCCGCCCTTGCCGGACAAGCGGGGCGGTTGTCTGCCTGTAATTTTACGGTAAATGGCGCAAAACAGCCAGATTGAAACGATCCGGGAACGGGTTGACATCGTTGATGTCATCCGGGAATATGTGCCGTCGCTTAAAAAAGCGGGGCGCACCTATAAAGCGAGATGCCCGTTCCATAACGAGAAAACCCCCTCCTTCACGGTCAATCAGGACAAGGGGATGTTCTATTGTTTCGGCTGCCAGTCGGGCGGTGACGTTTTCGCGTTCGTGATGAAGATCGAAAACATCCCGTTCAACGAGGCCGCAGAAAAACTGGCGAAACGGGCGGGAATAGAATGGCAGCAGGACAGCCGCACGCTCGGCCCGGAACAGAAAGAGCGGCTGGAAATCAAAAAAACGCTGGATTTTGCGGCCGGTTTTTTTCATAAAACGCTGCTTGAAACCGCAGCGGCCGGGCCGGCGCGGGACTATCTGGCGAAACGCGGCCTGACCCGCGAAACGACCGGAAAATTCATGCTCGGCTATGCGCCGGGCACGGCAACCGCCCTGGCGAACGCCGCGAAAAAAGCCGGCTACTCCGCACAGCAGCTGCATAAAGCCGGTCTGGTTTCAGCCGCGGAAACCGGCTCGCGGGACTATTTCCGCGACCGGGTAATATTTCCGATAACAGACCAGCGCGGCGATACCGTCGCGTTCGGCGGGCGGGTGATGGGTGACGGCCAGCCCAAATACCTGAATTCGCCGGAAACGGCCGTTTTCGTAAAAAGCCGCGTGCTGTACGGGCTGAATCTCGCGGCGCAGCCGATCCGCAGGACCGGACGGGCCGTTCTGCTGGAAGGCTATATGGACGTGATCGCCTGCCACCAGCACGGCGCGGATTACACCGTGGCGCCACTGGGCACTTCGCTGGGCGAAGGTCACGCCGCGCTGCTTAAACGCTACGCGTCGGAAGCGGTGGTGCTGTTTGACGGAGATTCCGCCGGCATCCGCGCCGCGCTCCGCGCGGGCCGGATCCTGACAGCGGCGGGGATTTACACGAAGATCTCGCTGCTGCCCGACGGGCAGGACCCGGACGATTACGTCAGGGCGCACGGCAAAGACGGGCTTGAAAAACTGCTCGCGCGGGCGGTTGACGTGGCGGCGTTTCATACGCAGCTGGCTCTGGCGGAAGTGAAGAAACCGCTTTCTCCGGTTGACAAAACCCGGCTGGCGGATCTGCTTGCCGAAACCGTGGCGATGCAGCCGGACGAGATAGTGCGCGCGGAATGGCTGCGCGACACGGCGGAAAAAATAGGCGTGTCGGAAAACCTGTTCGCCAAACGGGTTCGGGAAGTCAAAGGCGGAGCGTCCGCGCCCGAACGCGAGGGGAAAACAGCCGCGCCGGAAGAACTGCCGAACCCGCCGGCCGAAGAACGCGACCTGGTGCGCCATCTGCTGCGGCACCCGGAACTCATACGGCTGGCGGATGAACGGACAGAGGAGGAATTTTCCTCCCGCTCCGCCTGGGCGGCGCTTGCGGAACTTAGAATTCTGCTGGATGACGGAGTGGCGCAGGCCGCGCTGGTTACGGAACTTGCGGCGCGCCGGCCGGAACTGGGGAAATGGCTGTTCAGCCTGGCGGTTGAAGAATTTCCCGCGAGCGCGACGCCGGCGCGTGAGATCGCCGCCTGCGC
Organism: Elusimicrobiaceae bacterium; assembly: GCA_028700325.1. Classification (NCBI taxonomy): domain Bacteria; kingdom Pseudomonadati; phylum Elusimicrobiota; class Elusimicrobia; order Elusimicrobiales; family Elusimicrobiaceae; species Elusimicrobiaceae bacterium. Next base: position 7,383 of record JAQVSV010000003.1, read on the forward strand.
CGAAATGATCAAACGCGCCCATTTAAGCCGCCGGTACAGGGAAATCACCGGCCGGCTTTTACAGCTGCAAAAAACGGGCGAACAGCCGCCCGCGGAACTTTTGAGAGAGCAATTCAAGCTCGGCGTACTGCTTAAATCAAGCCGGACCACAAAGGAGTAGGTATGGCAGAAGAATATAACAAGGCGTTACAGGATCTCATCGAGCACGGCAAGGAACACGGTTACCTGACGCTTGAGGAAATCAACAGGTCGCTTACCACGGCATCCATGAGCAGCGAGGAAATAGACGGCCTGATGACCACGTTCGAGGACCTCGGCATCGCCGTGGTTGACCGCAAGAAATACAAGGCCATGGCGCTGGCAGAAAAAGAAGCCTATACCGAAGAGTGGGTTTCCAGCCCCGACATATCCAATTCGATCCGGATGTATCTGTCGGAAATGGGGAAAGTGCCGCTGCTGTCGCGCGACGAGGAAATAACGCTCGCCCGCAACATCCGCGAACGCGAGAAGGAGCTGCGGCAGCTGGTGCTGGAGTCGCAGGTCACGATGCGCGAAATCTGCAGCTGGGAAGACCTGATTGAGCAGGATGAAATGACCCCCAAGGAACTCATGCCGCGCGGAAGGAAATCAGCGCAGGAACTGTCGGGCATGAGGCGGAAAATAAAGAAAGTCGCGCAGTTTATCGAAACGAACGAGCGGGAAATAACCCGTCTGTCCGACGAGATCCGCTCCGGCAGGCTGAAAGAAGCCGAAAAGCACAAAGCGATCCAGGCGGTTGAGAAAAAGAAGAAAGCAGTAGTCGCGCAGATTACATCGCTTAACCTTAATCAGGACAAGATCAAGCGGCTCACCAACAAGATCAAAAGCATCGCGATGAAACTTGACGAATGCAACCGCGAGAAGGAGGCATACGAAGCCAAATTCGGGAACCTCGCAAAAGCGGCGCAGGAATACAAGAAACATAAGGCGGGGAAGCTGACAAAAGAGCAGTTCCGGTCGGCGACGGGCGCGTCGGTCGCCAATTACGAACTGGCCCTGGAAAACTGCAGCCAGCTGGAAAAACGCATGGAGCGGCTGTGCAAGACCATTCCGGTCCCGCCGGCCGAATTCATGGCGCTCAACGACCGGATCGTGTTTCTGGAAGACATGATTTTGCAGGACAAGCTCAAACTTATCAAGGCAAACCTGCGGCTGGTGGTTTCAATCGCCAAGAAACACGTCAACTCCAACCTGGAACTGTCCGACCTGATTCAGGAAGGCGGGCTGGGTCTGATGAAAGCTGTGGAAAAATTCGAATACAAACGCGGCTTCAAGTTTTCAACATACGCGACGTGGTGGATCCGCCAGTCAATCAACCGCGCGATAGCCGACCAGGCCAACACCATCCGTATTCCCGTACACATGAAAGAGCTGGTTTCCAAGCTGACCAAGGTAACCAACCGCTACCGCCAGGAAAACGGGCGCGAGCCTACGATCGAGGAATATAAAAAACATCTGCATATCTCGATCGAGAAAGTGAAAAACGTGCTCAAGATCATGCAGGATCCGATCTCGCTGTCCACTCCGATCGGAGAGGACGAGGACTCGCACCTTGAAGATTTTATCGAGGACAAGAGCGGGCCGGGCCCGTCTTTTTCAGCCGTGGATTTTCTGCGCCGGCAGGAAGTCGCCAACGTGCTCGACACCCTGTCGGAGCGCGAAGCGAAAATCATAAAACTGCGTTTCGGCATAGATTCCGGGTATCCGCGCACGCTTGAGGAAGTGGGCCGGATATTTAAAGTGACCCGCGAACGCGTGCGCCAGATCGAGGCCAAAGCAATCCGCAAACTGCGCCATCCCTCGCGCAGCAAACTGCTGCGCGATTACATGGACTGACGGCAGATTGAAGTTATCCGGGCATGGCGCCTGCGGAAACCGCCGGCGCCATGTCTGTTGATACGGTTTTTTTGCGTAAAACCCGCCTGCCCGCGCAAAACGCACAGCCGCCCGGTTTGGCGCGCATACCGGGCGGGACGGAAATTGGTATATTGATAGCATGATTCCGTTACTTTATCTGACCGACCGGAAAAACCGGGCCCTCATACCCGACGAAAAGGGCATCGCCGGAGCGTTCGCCTCGGCGGGAATGAACGTTGCCATCGCGATCTGGGATGAAACCGACTGGGACCCGTATCCGAACATTCTTATCCGCACGACGTGGGATTACACTTTGAAACCGGACCTCTTTTTAAGCAAAATACGCGCCGCAACCCGGCGGGGCCAGGCCGTCATTCATCCAGAACACGTCATAAGATGGAATATAGACAAACGCTATCTGGTGGAACTGGCCCGGGCCGGACACAAAGTGGTGCCCACCTGCGTGGAAGAAAATTTCCGGCCCGGAACGCTCGCAAAATATTTCGGGCAATACCCGGCACTGGTGCTCAAACCCGCCATAGGCGCGGGCGGACGCGACACTTTCAAAATGTCCGCCCACGATGATCCTTTGAAACCCGCCGCGCTATTCGGCGGAACGGTTCTCATACAGCCTTTCATCCCGGAAATCGAAACCGTCGGCGAACATTCTTTCATTTTCTTCAATGAAGAGTTTTCGCACGCGGTTCTGAAAAAAGCCGGAACCGGCGAATTCAGGGTGCAGGACGACCACGGCGGCACGGTGGAGGCATACAGCCCGTCCGGAGAAGAAATACGGCAGGCGCGGCGGCTGCTGCAATCAGCCGGTCGCGATACGACTTACGCACGCGTTGACGCGGTGAAATGGAACGGCGAATTTCACCTTATGGAACTGGAGATTATCGAGCCGGAACTGTTTTTCCGGTTTTCAAACCACGCAATGAACCGCTTCGCGCTGGCGGTGCGGGCGAAGTGCGGCTAGCTTGTCATGCCGAAACAGGCCCGGCGCGGCAAGCCGCGCGGAACAGTCGGGTTGACATTAAAAAGGGCCCCCCGTCAGTGACGGGGGGCCCTTTGAAAACATCCGCGTTTTACTTTTTCGCGTGGTCGGCCGAATAATTCTCCAGCAGCCGTGCCACGGAGTCTTTCGCGCCCAGCCCCACTGCCAGCGCAACCCCCAGCCCCACAGAGGCCAGAACCGTTATAATCAGATAATTGATTATCGTGGTGGCGATCTGGAGCTGTTCCAAAGCCATCTGGATGGCGAACATTATGATGGACACATAGACCAGTTTTGCCAGCGCATTGCCGCCGGGCACATTGTTCGCCGTGGCGGAATTTTCCACGATCTGCCGAACAAACCGCGCAAACAGCAGTCCGCCGAATACGATTATTATGGAAACCGCCAGGCTGGGAATGAAAGCGATCAGCCTGTTAAGCAGAACCGTTATGGCGTCCAGCTTCAGCGCGCCTGCCGCCAGCGAGAAAAAAACCAGCATGATCATCCAGTACACGGCATAGGAAATCACGTTGGTGGGCGATTTGCCGAACCCCACCCGGGTAAGAATTTCGTTGATGCCGAACCGGGAGGTGGACTCGTCCAGCCTGAATTTCGACAGTATTTTCACCGCCAGCATTTTCGCCGCGCGCGACAGATAAAGCCCGATCAGAAGAAATACCAGCGAAGCCAGTATGTTGGGCACAATATTCATGAATTTAGTCCAGACCGCCAGCAACGGCTCTTTAAACAGCGCGACGATTTCAGTTGCCATAATCTCTCCTTGGTTTCAGCTAAAAGCTGTCCGTACCTGTTTGATTATAGCAAAGTTTAGCGCGCGGCACGGCTGGCCGTATTGCGCAATCTAAAATCCAGCCACAGGACCAATCGGTGCAATTTACCAGCTAACCCTTTAGCGGCCCGTTTTCGTGGGCCGCAAGGGGCGGATAATGACACGACAAACCCGTATGGCATATGCTTCGCAATCCAAAAAAGATACCGGCAGGCATCCGAAGCTGTTGAGAAAAAGCTGACGGCGGTTTACAGACTGGCGAAAAGGGCGAAAACAGTCAAAATGACTGATTTTAAGAACAGGAGAAAACCGCCTCATGGCCAGATTCCCGGCTTGCTTGACAGTTGGCCCGCAAACCTGAAATACACGGTTTTGCGGGAAGCGATAAATTCCTATAATATATATGCTATTATAAAATACGTTTATGACAAATATTAATCTATCCTCTTATCCCGCCGCCGTGAAATTCGGCACTTCCGGCTGGCGCGCTCCCATAGCCGACGGGTTCACCGCATTCAACCTGCAGCGGTTAACCCAGGCCCTTCTTTCCCATATCATTGAAAATCCGGAATACGGATTCCAGGGCGACCAGTACCGCCGCCACTTGAAAGAAAAAGGCCTCAAACACAAGAAACCGCTTGTCATAGTCGGGTACGACACGCGTTTCATGTCGGAACAGTTCGCCCGGCTGGTGGCGGACGTGCTGGCCTCCAATGCGGTGTCGGTAAAACTGGCGCAGAACCCCGCGCCCGTTCCGGCGGTCGCGTTCGCGGTGGTAAAATACGGCGCGGTCGGCGGAGTGACCATCACCGCCAGCGAGGGCCGGCATTTCCTGAGCGGCTTTAAATGGACCCCGTTCTGGGGCGGGCCCGCGATTCCTGAAGTAACCGAGGATATTGAAAAACGCCTGCACGGAACGATTTCTTCGGTAAACCGCGCGGGCCTGCATGAATTCGCGTTCAACAGTCCGCTCGTGGAACCCGTTGACATAAGCGAATGCTACCTGCAGCACATTGAAACGCTGATTGATTTCAAACGGATAAAGAAAGCCGGCTTGAAAATATGCGTGGATCCGCTGTTCGGGTCGGCCATTTCATACCTGCGCCCGCTGCTTGAGCGGGCCGGGCTCAAGCCCGACGGCATCCACGAATACCGGGATGTGCTGTTCGGAGGGAAACCCCCCTACACCGGGCCGGATTCCCTGGCGGACCTTTCCAAGCGCGTCACCGGAAACAGGCTGGATATCGGCGTCGCGTGCGACTGTGACGGCGACCGGTTCGGCATTATTGATTCCGACGGCAACTGGATCTCGCCCAATGAAGTGCTCGCGCTCGCGCTGGATCATCTGGTGCGCAACCGCGGCATGAAAGGCCGGGTATGCCGCAGCGTGGTGACTTCGCATTTCGTGGACGCGGTGGCCCGCAGCCACGGCCTGGAAATACGCGAAACGCCGGTCGGCTTCAAATTTGTGGGCGAACTGATGCGCACGGGCAATTATATTATCGGAGGCGAGGAGTCGGGCGGGTTTTCCATTCTCGGCCATGTGCCGGAGAAAGACGGAATGCTCGCCTGCATGCTGATTATCGAAATGCTCGCCTACGACAAGAAACCGCTAAAAAAAATACGGCAGGATCTGCATAAGCGGCTCGGCGAATTTTTCAGCGTGAAGACCAGCATGCCCATAATGGACGACATGGAACGCATGATCGAACGGCTGACGCTCAAGCCGCCGCTGGCGCTGGCAGGTTTTTCAGTCTGGCGCATAGACCAGACCGACGGGTTCAAATTCATCCTGCGCGACGGTTCATGGCTTGGGCTGCGGCCCTCGGGCACGGAGCCGATGGTGCGCATTTACGCCGAAGCGACGGGCCAGAAAAAACTGGATCAGCTGGTGCAGGCCGGAAAAGAGATAATCAAGGGGAAATTCTAAGATGAAAACCAAAATAACCAAAATAACTGCCAGAGAAATTCTTGACTCCCGCGGCTTTCCCACGGTGGAAACGGAAGTGCTTCTTGCCGACGGATCAGTGGGCCGCGCCGCGGTCCCCAGCGGCGCGTCAACCGGAAGCCATGAGGCGCTCGAACTGCGCGACGGCGGCAAACGCTACAACGGCAAAGGCGTGCTCAAGGCTGTCAGAAACGTCGCCCGGATTGAAAAGGCGGTCAAAGGAATGGATGCGCTGAAAATCCGCGCGCTTGACGAAACCCTGCTCAGGCTCGACGGCACCGCCAACAAAAGCAAGCTCGGCGCCAACGCGATGCTGAGCGTTTCCATGGCCGCGCTCAGAGCCGGAGCCGCCAGCAAAAAAACCGCCCTTTACAAACACATCCGCGCCGCCTATTCAATAAAGGAAAAAAACTATCTGCTGCCCGCGCCGATGCTTAACATCATAAACGGCGGCAAGCACGCCGATTCCGGGCTGGACGTGCAGGAGTTCATGATCGTGCCGGTCGGCGCGCCGAATTTTTCCGAAGCGCTGCGCAAGGCGGCGGAAATCTACCAGCAGCTGAAAAAACTGCTCGCGTCGCGCAAAATGACCGTATCCGTAGGCGACGAAGGCGGGTTCGCGCCCCAGATCAGGCGGCATGAAGACGTGCTCAAAACCATCATGGAGGCCGTGCGCAACGCGGGCTATTGCGACAAGGACGTTAAAATCGCGCTCGACTGCGCCGCCAGCGAATTCTGCCATGACGGAACATATGTGTTCGAGGGCAGGAAATGCGACGCCCGGCAGATGACCGCGACCTACGCCGAATGGGTGAAGAAATATCCGATCATTTCAATAGAAGACCCTCTTGCGGAGGACGACTGGGACGGCTGGAAGCACCTGACCGACAAACTGACATCAAAAATCAGCATAATCGGCGACGACCTGTTTGTCACCAACCCCGGCAGGCTCGAAGAGGGCATCAGCCGCCAGATCGCCAACGCGATCCTCATCAAGCTCAACCAGATCGGCACCGTGACCGAAACGGTGGACGTGATCAAAACCGCGCACAAAGCCGGTTATACCTGCGTCATTTCGCACCGGTCGGGTGAAACGGAAGACGCGTTCATCGCCGATCTGGCGGTCGCCGCCAACGCCGGCGCGATCAAAACGGGCGCGCCCTGCCGGTCGGAACGGCTGTGCAAATACAACCAGCTGCTCCGGATTGAAAACGAACTGGGCGCCAAAGCGAAATACGCCAAAGGCCGCGTTTTCAAAGCGGTGAAGTGATTTTAACGCAAAACCGGTTCCAGTCCCCGTGCCGGCAACAGGGCGGGGACAGGAACCGGCTCCGCGCACGACTGTATGAAAAAATTGCGGAAATACTGGATCTATATCGCGGTCGCGGCTACGGCGCTGTTTCTGGCGACCCGCAGCGATTTCCGGGTGCTGATTCTCAACAGCATCGAACTGCACCGGCTCAAGGGCGAAAACGCCCGGCTGGACGCGGAATATGACAGGCTGGCGGCCGAGCATAAAAAACTTCAGGACTCGGACCGGTATCTGGAGCGCGTCGCCCGGAAAGAGCTGAACATGACCAAGCCCGGCGAACTGGAATACCGGTTCGACCCGCCCGGGAAAACGGATAGCCATGACAATCAGGGTAATTCAGATTGAAACGGGCCGCATGGCCAATTTCTCCTATCTGGTCTGCGCCGAAAACGCCGGCAGGGCGGTGCTGGTGGATCCGTCGTGGGATATGGCGAAACTGGAAAAGCATGCGGCGCGGGAAAAAGTCGCCATAGAAGCCTGCCTGCTGACACACGGGCATTATGATCATTCGATGCAACTCGCGCCATTGCTTGAAAAGCTCGGCATCAAGGCGCATATTGACGAACGCGACATTTTCATGCTCGAAGATCTGCCGCAGCGCCTTCTCGCTCCGTTAAACAGCGCCACGAAACTTGAACTGGCCGGCCTGACAATTGAAGTCGTCCCCACGCCGGGCCATTCGCCCGGCTCGGTCTGTTACATCATGGACGGCAATATTTTTACCGGCGACACGCTTTTCACGGGCGCCTGCGGCCGGGTGGATCTGCCCGGCTCGGATCCGCGCGCGATGACGGAAAGCCTGCGCAGGATCGCCACGCTTGATCCGGCGCTTGTCATGTGGCCGGGCCACGCGTACGGAACCGTAAACTCAATTACGCTGGGCGCGGAAACGAAAACCAATCCTTACATAAAATTCGCGCTGCGCGGCATAACGCCGGCCGAATGACTTCGAAACCCGAAAAATGGGCGGTGGTGGCCGATTTCGACGGCACGGTTTCCATGAAAGATGTTTCTGACGAATTATGCTTTCATTTCAAAACCGCCAGCCGGGCCGGGATACGCGGCTCCTACGCGCCGGGCGTGAAAGTCGAGGACTGGCTAGCAGCCTCGTTCGGCGCCATAACCGCGCGGCGCGGCGAAATTGAAAAATTTGTTTCCGGATTTGCGCGCCCGCGCGCGGGTGCGCGCAGATTTTACGAATATTGCAGGCGGAACGGACTCCCTTTTGAAATAGCGAGCGGCGGGCTTGATATTTACATCGCGCCTCTGCTGGAAAAATGGGGGCTTGGCGACAGCCGGTATTTCTGCGCCGCGGTCACTCCCGCGCGGCCGGCCGGGTACAGTGTAAACTACCGGAAAATGCTCGGCCGCGCCGCGACGGTGGACGAATTCAAGGCACAGCGGGTTCGCCGACTGAAAAAACAGGGGTTCAGAGTGCTTTTCTGCGGCGACGGGACAAGCGATCTTCTGGCCGCGCTTGAGGCCGACGCGGTATTCGCGCGCTTCAAACTCGCGCGGCTGTGCGCGCGGGCCGGGAAAAAAACGAAACGCCTTGTCAGCTTTGACGCGGCGCTTAAATTTTTAAAGGACAGAGAACATGCATCCGGAGCTGTTTAATTTAGGACCAGTCCATATCGCCTCGTACGGCGTGATGACGCTGATCGGTTATACCGCCGCCATCTGGTACGCGCACGCGAATCTGGTGCGCATGCAGCTGGATGCCGACCGGTTCTGGAACCTCGTCACCGCCATCATTATCGGCGCGCTGCTGGGCGGAAAACTGCTTTATGTGGCAATCTACTGGCACGGGATGGGCGCCGACTTTTCCGGGCGGCTGCGCGAAGCTTTAACGGGCATCCGTTATGGCTTTGTATTTTATGGCGGGCTGCTGGGCGCGCTCGGTCTGAGCTGGTGGTATGCGCGGCGCGCTAAAATACGGTTCTGGCAAACGGCGGATTGCTTCGGCCCGGCCATTGCGCTGGGCCACGCATTCGGCCGGATAGGCTGTTTTCTGGCAGGCTGCTGTTATGGACGGATTGCGCCGCGCTGGGCGGGCGTATCGTTCAGCGATCCGCAGTGCCTGGTTCCGGCCAGTCTGCTGGGCGTGCCGTTATATCCGGTTCAGCTGTTTGAATCGGCGGCGAATTTCGCGTTGTTTGCCGTGCTGCACCGGCTGCTGACAAAAAAATCCGCCGGATATGGAAAATACGGGATCGTAATGCTTGGATACGCGGGCGGATACGCCGTCATACGGTTTATTACGGAATTCTTCCGCGGCGACGACAGGGGCGGCGCGCTGCTCGGCCTTTCGCCTTCACAGCTGCTGGCGCTGTCGGCGGCGGCGGCGATAGCGGCGGTTTACAGGGTTCTGCCCGAACGAAAACCCGGCCGCCCGGCAGGAAAGGATTGATTATATGAAGAAAGAAGTTTTTCAGTTCAACGGGGAGTTCCCGGAACGGCTGGACGCGTTTGTCACTCAGCAGCTGGAAAAATACTCGCGCGCTTTCGTGCAGGACCTGATAAAAAACGGCGGCGTGAAGGTGGACGGCAAACTCAAAAAACCGTCGCATCTGCTGGAAAAGAAATGCGCCGTTGAAATTGCCTGGCCCGAGCTGGAAAAACCCGCGATGAAACTGTCGGACATGATCATTTTCGAGGAAGAACGGTTCCTGGCGGTTGACAAACCGGGCGGACTGCTGGTTCACCCCACCCGCGACGACTGGGGCACGGACGACCGCATACTTTATTCCGGCGAGGACACTCTCGCCGGGCTTATTCTCAAGGACCGGCCAGAACTGAAAAAACTTGACCGCGCGGGCATCGTGCACCGGCTCGACCGCGACACCAGCGGCGTGATGCTGATCGCCAAAACGCCGGCGGCGCAGAAAAGCCTGCTCAAGCAGTTTCATGACCGCAAGGTGCATAAAACCTACAATTGCATAGCGGTGGGCGAAATACCGGACGAACGCGGTATCATTGACGTGCCGATCGGGCGCATAACCGGCGGCAAGATCAAGGCCTCTCCGATGGGCCGCTCCGCGGTCACCGAATATCACTGTCTGCAACGCAGGCACGGCTACACCTTTGCGGAACTGTTTCCGAAAACGGGCCGCACCAACCAGATCCGCGTTCATCTGGCGTGGCTGGGGTATCCGGTGCTGGGCGATACCGTGTACGGCAAAAAACCCGTGCCGAGGCTGATGCTGCATTCGCGCCGGATCGAGTTTGCCTGCCCCGGAACGCGCAAAAAGGTCAGTTTCGAGTCGCCGCTGCCAAAGGATTTTGAAGCCATCTGGCGGAAAGTGACGGGCGCGGCGATCGGAACGTAAAAAACGGTGTTTATTTTAAGCCGGCAATAGAGTAGAATGATAATAACCTTAATAATGACGCGTTTGCGGCGGCATTCATCGGGGGCGACTAGCTTCGACGGGCGGATGTGAGGCTGGCTTCGCAGGCCATGGTTGACCAGGCCATGTAAAACAGGGTCAAAAACATAGTTGCCAACAGCAACGAAATGGCCTGGGCACACGCCTAAGTGAGCCCGCGCGTTCGTCCCGTGTCCGCGGGGGCTGAACGCGTTCATAAGCGGACTGCCGCGTCGCAAGCTTGATTCCGTGCTTGCGGAGCGAAAGCTGAACGGAATTCTTGTTCGGGTCGGCGGTTCCGGTGCCAGCCCGGCAAGTACCAAAACCGGGACTATGCCTGTAGTGAACCAGAGTAGCTCCGGCCGGACCCGGGTGCGAATCCCGGCGCCTCCACCAAATAGCGCTTACGCACCGCGTTTAAAACGCGGTGCGTTTTTAATGACGGCAATTTTGGTATGATCTTAGAATAACCGGGTAAGACGCCGCGCACAGCAACAGGGAAAACGGAGCAGGGTTTAATGTCCGATACGGGTAAAATTTGCGCTCAGCAGGATATTGTTATTCCAGACAGGCTGCGCGAGCAATGGACGGCCATGCTCGGCGCGCTGGCCGGCGCGCTCGGAGTGTCGGCTGCGGTGCTGATGCGCGTGCACGGCAACCGGGCGGAAATTTTCGCGGAACACGCCGAATTCCCGGGTTTTTTCAAAAAAGGCGATTCCTCAACCCTCAATTCCTGGAATTACTGCGCCGAAGTGCTGCGGCGCCGGCGCGAGCTTTTCGTGCCCAACGCCTTAAACACCGGAGAATGGAAAAAACATCCTGCGGTGAAGATGGGTCTGGTCTGCTACCTTGGCCAGCCGATTTTCCTGCCTGACGGCAAAGCGTTCGGCACGATCTGCGTGCTGGATAAAAAGGAAAACCAATTCACGGCGCGGCAAAAAGCCGTGCTGAGCCAATTCCGCGCAATGGTCGAGTCAAACCTGGCGCTGCTGCATGAAAAACATCTTTTATCCCTTGAAATTGCCGATCGTGCCGCGCTGGCCGGAAAGCTGCGCGAATCGGAAAAACTTTTAGACGCCATTCAGCACACCTGCGGCGGCTGGGACACGCTGATCCAGACTGACGGACGCGTTAAATGGATCAGCAGCTCGGTAAAACGGTTCACAGGGCGCAGCGCGGCACAATGCATGGTTATGCGCGATTACCCTTACCGCTTTGTGCATCCGCAGGACCGCCAAAATTTAAGCGATTTGCTGTCCGCCAAAACCGCAACCGGACCGATAAAAATACGCTGCCTGCGCCATAACGGAAAACCGTTATGGTGCAACGCGAACCGCCGCAAAACAGATAAAAAAAACCTGCTTCTGTTAAACATCTCCGAAACCGGACAGGCCCGGAACCGGGAATACGAAACCGTAAAATTTCTGCAGCGCATACAGCAAATGGGCGGAATAGCCGGCTGGGCAATAGACGCGGAAACAGGCATCCTTTCCGCGAGCGCGGGCGTGCATCGTTTTTTCGGCTATCCGCAAAAAAACAAACTGACGACCAGGTGGATATTGCAGCGCATACATCCTTCAGACCGGCAGAAAACGCTGGCGCATGTCAACGAGCTTTTGCAAGCGGAGCCCGGCACAAAAGACTCCTTCACATACCGCGTCAAACACGCCGACGGAAAGGAACGGTTTGTGGAATCGCGCTGCGAGGTTGACCAGCCCGTTCCGGGCGAACCGCGCCGCATCACCGGAGTCAGCCGCGACATAACCGAACTGAAGCTGACGGAAAAAACTTCCATGGAGCGGGATTTCAAATACCGGCTTTTGTTTGAAACCTCGCGCGACGCGATTTTGATAAGCGACAGCGCCGGCTATGTGGATTTCAACAACGCCGCGCTTGAAATGTTCGGCTACACAGCGGAAGAATTGCGGGCGCGGCGGCCCGGCATGATCTCGCCGCCCCGGCAGCCGGACGGCTCGCTTTCCGTGAAAAAAGCAGCCCGGCTGGTCCGGCTGGCGCATAAAAAAGAAACCACTCCCTTTGAATGGGTTATCCGGCGGAAAAACGGAGAATGCGTTTACACCAGCATTCAGCTGTCGCCGTTCCGGCTCGACGGGAAGCAATATCTTCAGCTGCTGGTCCGCGATGTTTCGCAAGAACGGCAGGTAATGCGGCAGCTGGTTGAATCGAATCAGAAGCTGGCTCTTATACTTGGCGCCGCTTCGATGGGGTTCTGGGAGTATTTCCCGAAAACCGGCAAGCTCATACTGAGCCAGCCGTGCCTGAATCTGCTGGGCCTGCCCCAAACCTGCGCGGCCATGACGCCGGCAGCCTGGCGCAGGCTTGTCCACCCGCAGGACCGCGCCGAGTTCGCCGTCCGCGCTGACAGTTTCCGGACAATGAGCGCACTTTCCTACCGGACACAATACCGCATCCGCGTTAAAAACGGCAAATACAAATGGGTGCAGGACATCGGCAAAGCGGTGACCATCTCCGGCCGGAGCCCTGACCGCATGGCCGGCATCATCATGGACATTGACGCGCAGAAAAAGCTCCAGCGGCATATTGACGAAAGCAAAACCTGGCTGCAAACCATCATTGACAACGCCAACACGGTTATTTTCACCAAGGATGCGGCATACCGCTACACCCTGGTCAACAAAAAACATGTGATGTCGGTTGGATATCCGCACGAGCACATAGTAGGAAAAACCGATTTTGAGATATTCCCGCCTGAAATCGCCAAACGCTACCGAAGCACGGACGTGCTGGTTTTTAAATCCGGAAAGCCGGTCACGTTTGACGCCACTGTCCGTCACCCGGACGGAGTGGAGCATATTTACCTTACCACCAAGGTGCCAGTCAAGAGCGCGGACGGCAAAGTAACCGCGCTCATCTGCAACGCGACCGACATCACTCCGCTCAAAAACATGCAGAAACAGCTGGAACACGCCAAACTGGAAGCCGAGGCGGCCAGCCGCGCCAAGAGCGAATTTCTGGCCAACATGAGCCACGAGATCCGCACGCCCATGAACGCCATCATAGGAATGAGCTACCTGACGCTCTCGGGCGAGCTTACGCCGCGCCAGCAGAACCAGGTGCGGCGAATTTATGAATCCGCGCACGCGCTTCTGGGAATCATCAACGATATTCTGGATTTCTCGAAAATAGAAGCGGGCAAAATCACGCTGGAGCAAATCCCGTTCAGCCTCAATGACATCATCAGCGATATCGCCGAAGCGAGCGAAATACGCGCGCGGGAAAAACAGATCGAACTGCGCCTGCGGATCACGCCGGATGTGCCCGACCGCCTGCTGGGAGATCCGCTGCGGCTGTCGCAAATACTTAATAACCTTATTTCCAACGCGATCAAATTCACTTCGCGGGGGCATGTGACAATCACCATCCGGCGCGCCGGAGCGGCCCGTATTGCGCCGGAACTGGAATTGAGCGTTAAAGACACCGGGATCGGCATGTCGCGCGAACAGCAGCCGCGGGTATTCAACGCGTTCACCCAGGGCGACGGTTCGATCACGCGCCGGTTTGGCGGCACGGGCCTGGGGCTCGCTATTTCACGCCAGCTGGCCGAGCTGATGGGCGGCCGGATCCGGATGCGAAGCGCCCGCGGACACGGCAGCGTGTTTTCCTTGCGCCTGCCGCTGAAACCGGCGCCCGCCGTTACGGAGCAGCCGCGCGCGTCCGGCCTGCGGAAAAAGCGCGTGTTGGTGATAGATGACAATTCCATTTCCCGGGAGATCATCTGCCGGATGCTCAAATCCATGAAATTCAAAACGGAAAACGTGGCTTCGGGCAGACAGGCGCTGGCCTTGCTGAAAAAGTCAAGGGTTCCGTTCGACTTTATCATTATTGACTATCATATGCCCGGACTTAACGGCATAGACACTGCGCGCGCGATTTACCGGCAAGAACTGTCCGCCGCGCAGATGCTGATAATGGGGCCGGCAAGCATAAAGGAAAACTCCGTCATTGCAACGGACAACCTGCCGATCGCCGGGTTTCTGCCGAAACCGGTGTATCCGTCCACATTGTTTGACACGCTCAGCGCCGCCTGCAGGAAAAAACCGGCCGCCTGCAAACCAAGCGGCCTGCATGCGCCGGTACTGGCGGGGCGGCGAGTGCTGTTCGTGGAAGATCAGGAAATCAATCAGATGCTGGGGCTGGAACTGCTGAAAAAATCCGGCATTAATGTAACGGTGGCGTGCAACGGGCGCAGCGCGGTGGACCTGGCCGCAAAATACAATTATGACGCGGTTCTGCTGGATATCCAGATGCCCGTGATGGACGGGCTTACCGCAACGCGGCTCATCCGCCGGCTCAAAAAACCCGACGCCAAAACACTCCCGATCATCGCCATGACCGCACATGCCATGAAAGGCGACAAAGAAAACAGCCTGGCTGCCGGCATGAGCGACTACCTCACCAAGCCTGTCGAACCGCGTGAATTGAACAAAAGCCTGGTGCGCTGGATTGCGGCGCGCACCGGCTCCGCGCCCGCCGCGCCCGCCATCGCCGGAGTGGACACGCGGACCGGCCTCGCTCTGGCCGGCGGGAAACTGGCGGCTTACAGGCAGAACCTCGCGCATTTTCTGGCAGCCGCCGCGCCTTACGCGGAAATGGAGAAGATACTGGCAAGCGCGCCCGATACGATAGAGCGGCATCTGAAAAACATCTCCGCGGCGGCCGAAAAAATAGCCGCCGACGCGCTGGATGCCGCCAGCGAAAACATGCGGCTCGCCCTTGAAACGGTAAATGTGGACCTGAACCATTACAAACAGGAACTCGCCAACACTTTCAACAGCACGGTTTCGGCGGTTAGATCCTTTCTTGATGCCGGCTCCGGGCAACCGGCCAGATCCGGCAAATGAGGATATGGTCACTGCACCCGGCCTATCTTGATCCTGCCGGGCTGGTCGCAGTCTGGCGGGAAGCCCTGCTTGCACGAAAAGTACTGGAAAACAAAACGTCCGGATACAGACATCACCCGCAGCTGGACCGGTTTAAAACCTGCCGGTCACCCGCAAAAACGGCTGACCGGTATCTGCGGGCGTTATATCTGCACTCGCTGAGCCGGGGTTATCATTTCGATTCGGAAAAACTGTATGAAAGCAACCGTACGCGCGAAAAAATCTTCGTAACGGACGGTCAACTGGATTTCGAACTGAAACATCTGCTGCGCAAGCTCAGGGTGCGCTGTCCCGCCAGATGGCGCGAATTGCGCGGGCTGGAAAAAGCCTTGCCCCACCCGCTTTTCACCGTTGTGCCCGGCCCTGCCGAGCCATGGGAAAAAACACCCGGAAGAACGCGGCCTCGCCGCCGGAAACACCATAAAAACAGCTTAACCGGCCGGCAAAAAACAACCGTTCAGGCAACCCCTCCGATCCGATAACTGGGCGGCGCAGCTCCGCCTGAAAAACAACCGGTCAGGCGAAACAGGTGCCGTCCTGCGCGCGCAGCACGGTAACGGCGCGCAATATATTTTTTTCGGAGCAGTTTTTCAGGATGATTTTCTGGAAATTGCCGGCCACACCCAGCGCGGAACCGTCCGGTCGGCATTCCTCTACGGTCACCAGCTGACTGGTGCCCGCCAACGCGGCCGCAAACGCCTTTCTTAGCATACCGTCAAGCGCGCGCAATTCATCGGCCCGGCGTTTCAGTTCGGACGGAGCGTGCCCCTCAAGCGCGGCGGCTTCGGTGCCCGGCCTCGGCGAAAACCGGAATACATGCAGGCCGGAAAGTTGCAGCGCCTGCACGAATGCTTTTCCGGCCTCAAAATCCGGCGCGGTCTCGGCCGGATAACCGGCTATCAAATCCGCGTAAATTCCCGGCTCGGCGAATGCCGAACGCAGCAGCGCCACCCGGCTGGCGTAAAAATCCGTGTCATAGCGGCGGCCCATAGCCGCCAGCACGCGGTCGGTTCCGGCCTGAAGCGGAAGATGGAAATGCGCGCAGAATTTATCGGCTCCGGCGGCGCAGGCCGCGATAAAACGCGGCGTGATGTTTTTAGGCTCCAGGGACGACAGGCGCACCCGGAACCGCCCCTCCAGCGCAAAAACGGCCGTCAGTAAACCGTCCAGCTCCGCGCCGGTTTCCGGGCAGCGGTAATTGCCGACGTTAATGCCGGTCAGCACTATTTCGGGATACCCGGCCTCCACCAGACCGCGTATTTCGGCGACAGCGTCCGCCAGCGGCTTGGAATACATTACCGAACGCGCTTTCCACACTATGCAGTAGCGGCAGCCGTCGGAGCACCCGTCCTGGATTTTGACAAACGCGCGGGTATGGCCCAGATGTCCGGCGATCGTCCAGCGCCCGGCGTCGTCACCCGCGCAGGACCCGAGCAGCAGCGCGGAAATGTTTTTTTTATCCGCATTGCCGATCACTTCAGCCGACGGGATGACCTCGCGTATTCGCCGGCTGTGCATGGTGGCGTAGCACCCGGTCAGTATCAGCCGGGCGGAGGGATTTCTGCGCGCTATCCGGCGCGCCAGCCGCTCGACATCCCGGTCGGCTTCGCCTGTAACAGTGCAGGTATTAAGCAGGCACACGTCGGCACACTCGAACGTGCCGCACAATTCGCACCCTGCGGCCAGAAATTTCTCGCTCAGATGCTGGCTCTCAACCTGATTGACCCGGCACCCGAAAGTTTTTATATAGATTTTCATTCAGAGGATACCGCTCCCGCAAACCGGCGCGCCCGGCTTGACCGCGCGCTTTTGCTAAGCCGCGCACAATATGGCGCATGCGGCTGCGCAGGCGGTTTCGGCGCGCAGGGTATTGACGCCAAGGCTCACGGGAACCAGGCCGGCGCACACGGCGGTTTCCGTTTCGTCCGCAGTAAAACCGCCTTCCGGGCCTATGAAAACGGATACTCGCGCGCCGGCCAAAAACCCGAGCCTTTTCAGCCCGTCCGGCAAAGGCGCCGCATCCGCCGCAAGCAGGGCGATAAAACCGGGACTCGCGGCCCGCACAGCCTGCCCCAACTCCAGCGGCGCGCGCAACTCCGGGAGATCCGCCCGGCCGCACTGCTTGCAGGCCGCCAGCAGCGTTCTGCGCTAGGCCGCGGACTTGCTTTCAAACCGATCCGCTATCTTATGCTCGCATCTGGCGGTAAGAACGGGCGTAAAAGAACAAACCCCGAACTGAGTGCAGGAATCAAGCAGTTCCTGCACCGCGTTTTTAGATACGGGCGCAAAATAAAGATCCACCAGCAAACGCGGACTCCTGACAGACAGCTCCCCGATAATCCTGCCGGTTAATTCACCGCGCCCGGTTTCGATAACCGCGGCGCGCCATTTTTTCCCGCATCCGTCGAAAAGAGTCAGTTCCGCGCCTGGCGCAAGCCGCATAACCCGCACGGCGTGTTCCGCTTCCGGCCCTTTCAGCACGAAAACGCCGGACTCCAAATCCTGTCGTTCGATAAAATATTGCGGCATATCCGGCGCACTCTAGCCAAAAACTTTTTTCAGCAGACCGGGCCCGGAACCGGTGTCGACGTTCATCGTCTGCGCCAGTTCCTTGAGCAGCTTTTTCTGTTTCTCGCTGATCGCGGCCGGCACGTCTATATTCGCCTGCACCAGCATATTCCCGCGCCGCCCGCTGCGCAGATGCGGCATCCCCCTGCCTTTCGAGGTGAAAACCGTGCCGTGCCGGGTGCCCGGCGGAATGCTGACGGCGACGGAACCGCCGTCTATGGACGGCACTTTGACCGTGCCGCCCAGCACCGCTTCAGGATAGGAAATGACGGCTTTATACACAAGATCGTCGCCCTGCCGCTCGAAATCCCTGTGCCGCGCGATCTCTATCTCCACATACAGATCGCCGTGCGACGCGCCTTTCTCGCCGGCGTTTCCGCCGCCGGACACGCGCAGGATCGTGCCGGAATCAACGCCCGGCGGAATCTTTATATTGGTTTTCGCCGCCGCGCGCACACGCCCCGCGCCGGAACAGGCGGGACAGGGTTTTTCAATAACGCTGCCAGAGCCTCCGCATTCGCCGCAGGTCTGCGCGAACGAAAAAAAGCCCTGCGAATAGGTGACCCGTCCGCTGCCGCGGCAGGCGCGGCAGGTTTTCCTGCCCGACCCGGACGCCGCGCCCGTTCCAAGACACGCGGAACAGGTGTCATGCCGGGCATATTCCACCGAACGCTCCGCGCCGTTGAAAGCCTCTTCAAGAGTCAGGCTGACGGAATGCTGCAGATCAGCGCCGCGCCGGGGGCCCTGCCGCCCGCCGCCTCCGCCAAAGATATCGCCGAACACGCTGCTGAAAATATCGCCGAAATCGGCCGCGCCGCCGGCTCCGAACCCGCCCGGCCCGCCGCTCAGGCCGGCATGCCCGTAATGGTCATACACTTCGCGTTTCTGCGGATCGGACAATACGCCGTACGCCTCGTTCAACTGCTTGAATTTTTCCTCCGAAACGTGATCGCCGGGATTGCGGTCCGGATGGTATTTCATAGCCAGTTTACGGTACGCGGATTTCAGTTCCGGCGAATCGGCCTCTTTCGATACGCCAAGAACCTGATAGTAGTCTTCTTTGTTGTCTGACATTAAATCCCTCTGCGCAGCCGCTTTCGCCCCGCGCTGCCACCATTACCGCTAGTTTGCGTACCTGCGCGATTCCGCAAGAAACATGAACGGGTTAACGCTGGGAACCCGTTCCCGGCCCGAACCGCAATGCACACAGCCGATGGTATAGCCGTCCGGCCCGTCGCTCATTAACAGAAACTCGCGGCCGGATATCGTTCCGCCGCAGAAAATACAGCGGATCCCCTCATGCAGCCTGCGCCGCCTGAGATATCCGTCCCGTTCGCTTATCAGGTTAACTACCGCCTGAGAAAAAACCATTTTTTCCGTTGCAGTCATGCCTGAAACTCCTCGCCCGCCCCGGCTTGACGCGGGGCGGGCGGGTTTGAATTTTATTTCTTGTCTTCCACCACTTCAGCGTCCACCACGTCTTCCTTGCCGGCAGCCGCTCCGTCGCCCTGCTGCGCGGCCGCTTCCTCCGCGCCCGGACCCGCGGCGGACGCCTTGGCCTGCGCGTCTTTATAAATAATTTCACCAAGCTTCTGTGAAGCCGCAAGCGCGGCTTCGGTGTTTTTCTTGATGCTGTCAACGTCGTCGCCCTTGAGCGCTTCCTTGAGGTCGGCCAGCGCGCGGTCAATAGCGAGCCGGTCGTCCTGCGAGATTTTGTCGCCGTGTTCCTTGAGCGCTTTTTCGGTCTGGTAAAGCACTCCGTCAGCCTGATTCTTGGCCTCGACTTTCTCTTTGTATACACGGTCGCTTTCGGCGAATTCCTCGGCTTCCTTGATGTATTTCTTGATATCGTCGTCCTTGAGCTTGTTGGGCGCGGATATCGTTATATGCTGCTGCTTGCCGGTGCCCAGATCCTTGGCCGACACTTTCAGCAGGCCGTTAGCGTCAATATCAAAAGTGACCTCGATCTGCGGCACGCCGCGCGGCGCGGGCACAATGCCGTCGAGATCGAACTTTCCGAGCGACACATTGTCCACCGCCTTGGGCCGTTCGCCCTGCAGCACATGAATGGTGACCGCGGGCTGGTTATCGCTCGCGGTGGAATAAATCTGCGTCTTGCGCACGGGAATGGTGGTGTTGCGCTCGATCAGCCGCGTGGTCACTCCGCCCAGCGTTTCCAGACCCAGCGACAGAGGCGTGACGTCCAGCAGCAGCACATCCTTCACCTCGCCGGTGAGCACGCCCGCCTGAACCGCCGCGCCGACCGCCACGCATTCCATCGGGTCAATGCCGCGCTCTATAGGCCGGCCCACATGGGTTTCCACGAACTTCTGCACGACCGGCATCCGGGTAGGCCCGCCGACAAGAATGATCTTGTCAATCTGCGAAGCGCCTAGCTTGGCGTCCGACATAGCGATGTCTATGGACTTGCCGCACCGTTTGACGATATCGTCAACCAGCGATTCCAGTTTCGCGCGGGAAATTTTCAACTGCAGATGCTTCGGGCCGGACGCGTCCGCCGAAATGAACGGCAGGTTTATTTCCGTTTCCATCACGGTCGAAAGCTCTATCTTGGCCTTCTCTCCGGCTTCCTTGAGCCGCTGCTGCGCGGTCTGGTCGGAGCGCAGGTCAATGCCCGTGTTCTTTTTGAACTCGTCGCAGATAAAGGCGATTATCGCGTTGTCCATATCGGTGCCGCCGAGCTGCGTGTCGCCGGAAGTGGAAATAACGTCAAACGTGCCTTCCTTGCCCATCTCCATGACCGTCACGTCGAGCGTGCCGCCGCCCAGGTCGAACACCATCACTTTCTGTTCCTTGCCCGCCTTGTCAACGCCGTAAGCGAGCGCCGCCGCGGTCGGTTCGTTTACCAGCCGCACCACTTCCAGGCCCGCGATGGTGCCCGCGTCCTTGGTGGCCTGCCGCTGATTGTCGTTGAAATAGGCCGGCACCGTGATAACCGCCTTTTCCACCTTGTCGCCCAGAAACGCTTCCGCGTCCGCCTTGACCTTCTGCAGCAGAAACGCCGACAGCTGCTGCGGCGTGAATTCTTTTCCGATAATGGAATATTTATGGGTGGTGCCCATTTTCCGCTTGAACGCGGTTACGGTTCCTTCAGGATTGGCCACCGCCTGCCGCCGCGCCGGCTCGCCCACCAGCATCTGCCCGTCGCGCGTAAACGCCACATACGAAGGAAACGCCTTGCCGCCCACCGAACTGCCTTCCGCCGACGGGATTATAGTGGCGTGTCCGCCTTCCATCACCGCCGCCGCCGTATTCGAAGTGCCGAGATCTATGCCTATTATTTTTGCCATGCTTCCTCCTTATTTTTCCCTGCGCTGAAATTTTTACTCGCCTTCCGCCGGCGTTCCGGGCGCCGCCTGCGCTTTCTGCCGCGCGATGCTGACCCGCGCCGGCCGCAGCACCTTGTCGCCGCAGATAAACCCTTTCTGCATCTCCGCGACCACATGCCCGTCGTTCTCCGAACCGCCTTCCACAACGCTGAGCACCTCGTGCTGCATGGGATTGTACGGCTGGCCCACGCAGTCCATCGGACGCACGTTGTGACTTTCAAAAACCTTTTCAAATTCCTTGAAAATCATGTCTATGCCGACCGCCAGCTCCCGCACCGCCGCTTCCGGCGGCTCGCCGCTCATAATTTTCTCAAGCTGGCACCGCGCCTGAAGCATCACGTCGTAAACCGGCAGCAGGCTGACCAGCATGTCGCGTTTGCCCCAGGCTATCAGCTCCGGCCTGTCCCGTTCGACACGTTTGCGGTAATTGTCAAATTCCGCCTTGAGGCGCAGCAATTGATCGTAGTAGTCCGGCGCGGCTTCCGCCGGACAGGCGGGCGCCTGCTGCCCGTCCTGCTGCAAGGCCTGCTCCTGCTGCGCCGCGTTCTGCGCCTCGGCCGCCTTTCCGTCGTGCTTATGTTGCTTGTGCTGTGTCATTTAAAAATCCTGTTCTCCGCCGGAGCTGCGTTCGCCGGCGCCGTCGTCGTTGAGCAGGCCGTCCCACTGGCTTATGGTTTCCTCCATAAGCGAACCCATGAAATCCACCAGCGAAAGCATGCGGCCGTACTCCATATGCCGGGGGCCCAGAATGCCGATCATCCCGACCGGCTTGGAGCCCACGCGGCAGGTGCGGGTGACAAGGCTCATGTTATGCAGTTCTTTAATGTCATTCTCGCTGCCGATGGATACGCTGGCGCGGCGCAGCTTGTCGCATTCCAGCCCCTTGATGCGATCCTTGAGCATGGCAATGAAGCGCTGTTTTTCGTCCATGACGCTGAGCATTTCAAAAAACCCGTCGAACTCGGTTTCCTCAACCTCGCCCGCCAGCTGGCCCAGCCCTTCGATATGCAGTTCCTGCCCGCCCGACGACTGCCGCTCAACCGTTTCCAGAAACCGGCCGGCCAGATCGGCGGCGTCGCGCAGTTCGTCCCGGCCCGAGCGAAGATAATCCCACAGCACCCGCCGCGCCTGCCCTATCGGCAGGCCGGCAACCTGCTCGTTAAGAAATGCGGCCATCAGGCGCAGCCGCCGGGGCGAAAGATCAATATCCGTCTTCACCGGCCAATGCTTTACGGCGCCCGATTCCGACACCAGCAGCACCAGTATGCAGCCCGGCCCCATCGGCACGAAATCAATGCGCGCGATGCACTGCTCCCCGATGCCGGACGACAGCACAAAACCCGCCGAATGCGAAACCGCGGCCAGCAGTCTGGAGGTTTGCGCCATGATCCGGTCAATCTCGTCCATCTGGCTGTGATACTCGTTTTCTATGCGCCGGCGTTCTTCAAGCGCGAGCTTGCGCGCCTCGGAAAGATAATCAACGTAAAACCGGTACGCCTTGTCAGTCGGATAGCGCCCGCCGGATATGTGCGACTGGCTGAGATAGCCTTCCTCCTCCAGCTTTTTCATGATGCCGCGCACCGTCGCGCTGGACACGCCCAGCCCGCACCGGCACGCCACCTGCTCCGACGCAACCGGCCGCCGGTGCTGCACAAAATCCTGTATCACCCAGCGCAGGATGCGCCGCTCGCGTTCAATGGCAATTTCAGGTTTCAAGACTCGCATCGCTATTCCTTATAGTAACGGAGATCCGCTTTCGCAGATAATTAGCACTCTGCGTTTATGACTGCTAATATTTTACACCTAAACGCGGATTTATGTCAACCACCGCTTAAACGGAATTCAAACTTTCCTCCACGGCAGCGCGATATTTTTGTAGAATATGTAAAAGCGTTTCTGTTCTTTTTCAAATATTATGGGTAAACGACGGCTGGCACGCGAGTTCTGTCTGCAGGCTTTATACCTGTCCGATACCGGCAGGCTGACCAGAGAGGAAATAACCTCCGCTCTGGCGGAATCGTTCCGGCTTGACGCCCCGACCCGGGAATTTGCGGGGCTGCTGCTGGCGGGCACCATTGAAAACCTTCCCGAACTGGACCGGCTGATAACGGAATACGCGAAAAACTGGTCGCTGACGCGGATGTCCGCGGTGGACCGGAGCATACTGCGGATGTCGGTTTATGAAATTGTGTACGGCGCGGGCACTCCCGTGCCCGCCATTATAGACGAAGCGATCGAGCTGGCAAAAAAATTCTCCACTGAAAATTCGGGGTCGTTCATCAACGGACTGCTCGACCGCATGAAAAACGAACGTATCAGGACCGCCGGCGGAAAATAAATGAAGCCCGAACAGGAAATCGCCCTTCTGCGGGAAAAGCTCCGTTATCACAATTATCTCTATTACAATCTGGACAATCCGGAAATTTCCGACGCGCAGTACGACGCGCTCCTCAAACGGCTCGGCCAGCTGGAACGGGAGAACCCGCTCCTTATCACGCCGGATTCGCCCACGCAGAAAGTGGGCGGCGCGCTATCGTCGGAATTCAGGCCGGTCCGGCACCGCGTGCCGATGCTGTCGCTGGATAATTCCTATTCGCAGGAAGACATAGCCGCGTGGCACGCGCGGGTTGTGAAAGGCCTGAACGGCGCGCCGCATGAACTGATCGCGGAAGGCAAGATAGACGGGCTGTCCTGTTCCCTGGTTTATTCCGGCGGCATGCTTCTGACCGCCGCCACCCGCGGCGACGGCGAAACCGGGGAAGACGTCACGCTCAATGTCCGCACGATGATAGATATTCCGCTTTCGCTCAGGGAGCCGGTGCCGGGCACTGTGGAAATACGCGGCGAGATTTTCATGTCAAAACAGGACTTTCTGCGCCTGAACGACCGGCAGCGCCGGGACGGGCAGGAACCGTTCGCCAACCCGCGCAACGCCGCCGCCGGCTCGCTGAGGCAGAAAGACCCGCGTGTAACCGCCAAACGTCCGCTCGGATTTTTCGCCCATTCCTACGGTTTCTTCGACAGGATCACCGAACCGGCCCGGCACTCCGATTTTCTCGACAAATGCGCCGGATGGGGCCTTAAGCCCTGTCCCGTGCGGCGCATATGCCCGGGCATAGACGAAGCGCTGGCTTTTTTGCGGGAAACCGCGCTGGAACGCCAGGCCCTGCCTTTTGAAATAGACGGCATGGTGCTGAAAGTGAATGAACTGGCCAGCCAGCGGCTGTTAGGCTCAACCGCGCGCAGCCCGCGCTGGGCGGTGGCTTTCAAATTTCCCGCGCAGCAGGCGACGACCGTTCTGCGCAACGTATATTTTTCGGTGGGCCGGACTGGCGTTATCACCCCGGTCGCCGAGCTTAACCCCGTGGAATGCGGCGGCGTGGTGATATCCAGCGCGACACTGCACAATTTCGACGAAGTGGCGCGGCTTGGCGTGAAAACAGGCGACACCGTGATTGTTGAACGCGCCGGCGACGTGATCCCCAAGATAGTGAAAGTGGTCACCACTTCCCGCCAGGGCAACGAGCAGGAAGTTCTGCCGCCTCAGCAATGCCCGGTTTGCCACGGCGCGGTGCAGAAAGATCCGGAGGAAGTGGCTTACCGCTGCGCCAATCCGTCCTGCCCGGCCCAGTTGCGCGAAAAACTCCTGCATTTCGGCTCGCGCGACGCCATGGACATTGACGGACTGGGCGAAACGGTGGTGGAACAGCTTGTTTCAACAGGGCTGGTGCACGACATGGGCGACCTGTACATACTCGAAAAAGCCCAGCTCGCACAGCTCAAGGCATTCAGCGATCAGAAAGGCGTGCACAAGAAAGCCGACAAACTGCTCGCCGCCATCAGCGCCAGCCGTGGCCGGACACTGGCCCGGCTGATATACGCGCTGGGAATACGGCATGTCGGGGAAAAATCGGCGGAGTTGCTGGCTTCGCATTTTAAAACCATGGACGCGCTCACGGCGGCTTCCGCGCAACAGCTGGAGGAAATAGCGGAGATAGGGCCGGTGATCGCCGGGGAAATCAACGCGTTTTTTTCGGCGCCGGAAGCAAAGGCGCTGGTTTTCAAGCTCAAGACCATCGGGCTCACTTTCACGCAGGACGCTGCTGCCAGCGCCGCGGCGCGCACGCTGGAAGGAAAAACCTTCGTGTTCACGGGCGAACTGTCCGCCATGCCCAGAAGCCGGGCGAAAGAACTAGTGCGGGAACACGGAGGCAAAGAGGTGTCCGCCGTGTCGGCCGCAACGGATTTTCTGGTAACGGGCGAAAAGCCGGGCTCAAAACTCGCCAAAGCCCGGGAGCTGGGCGTCACTGTTCTTACCGAACGGGAATTTATGAAACTTGTGAACCCGCAGCAATCCGCCGCGAACCCGGAAACCGGCAGGCACGCCAGGCCGGATCAGCCTGAATTGTTTTAAAAAAAGAGCCAATTAATAAAGGCCGCCACAAGTGGCGGCCTTTTTTGCCGGACACAAACCGGTTACAAACGCTGAATCGCCTGTAAATTTATGCTGCGGCCATCGGCGGCGTCCTCGATCCGCTGCAGCACGTCGCCATCCGGAAACGCAAACCCTTCTATTTCACGCAGATTCCAGAATATCGTGGTGCCTCTTGGCAGGGCATCCAGAACCTGCAGGAACCCGTCAACACCGGTTATGGATTTGTAGGTCGCGATAATTTCGTCGAAAGAGCTTAGCCTGCTCGTGCCGGACACAAGAATAAAGTCCCACGCCTCTCCGGTTTTCCAGCTATAGAGTTCATATGTGCCCGGAGTGCGGCTTATCAGGCGGGTGGCATCCGCCTGCGTCATGCTTCGGGGCTGGGCGAATTCCCCGCCGCAACCCGCTGTAAACGCCATTGCGGCAAGTAAAAAAATTGTAAATATTCTCATCGGGAATATGATACCATTTTGACAATCCATTTCAAAAAAGAATATGATATAGGCATTATCGGGGAGCCAGGAGCGCTTGATGTCAGTCAGATGGAGTAAAAATTACGAGACCGGTTTCACTGCCATTGACAATCAGCACCACGAGCTGTTTAACAAAGCTGACGAATTCGTGCTGGCCATCATGGCCGAGAAAGAAGACGAGGAACTGGAAGGCCTGTTCACTTTTCTCGAGGGCTATGTCAAAAGCAGTTTTTATGAAGAAGAGGCAATGCTCATAAAAACCGGCTGGCCCGATACGGACAAACATATCGCGCAGCATGAATACTTCAGACGCCGTTACGCCCAGCTCCAGCGCGATTTTCTGTTCAAAGGCGCGAATGAATTTCTCGTGCGCGACATCCACCAAAAAGTGGTGGCCTGGATGAGCGGACACATCCAGAATGAAGACAGCCAGTGGGCCCAGTGGATCCGCGCCAACCACGCCGAATACAACAAATAACCCGGGCGCGCGGCATTTTTTCAAATCCTCTCAAATCCTCCGGTCAGGCCGGAGGATTTTTTATTTCCGGGGCCAGCGCGGAACCGGCGCAATAAACGGACAGCTCGCTAAACAGCAGCGCCGCCATGATCAGCCCGCCGCCCGCGATAGCCGGGCCGGTTACGGGTTCGCCGCCCAGCGTCCAGGCAAAAACGGCGGCGAAAACCGGCTCCAGCGCGAAAATCAATGCCGCCCGAACCGGTGAAACCGTCCGCTGCGCCCACATCTGCACATAAAACCCGGACAGGGTCGGAAATACCGCGAAAAAAATCAGGATACCCGTGCATTTCAAAGGCGATTGCATAACATGCGGGAAGCCAAAAAGCAGCACCGCCGCAAGGCACAGCGCGCCCGTCATCCACATCTGCTGGAAAGTAAGCACCGTGATATCAAATCGAGCTTTGGCGTAACGGTCCATAAGCAGCACATGAAGCGCATAGGTAACGGCCGTTATGAGCGAGAGCCCGTCCCCCAGATTAAACCCGTTTATCCCGCCAGTAAGAACCCACAGACCCGACAGCGCTATCGCCGAAGCCGCCCACTGGGCTTTCGGAACCGGTTTCCTGAAAATCAAAAACAGGAACAAAGGCACCAGCACCACGAACAGCCCGGTAATAAACCCCGAATTGGACGCGGTGGTATACTTCAGCCCCCATGCGTTTGACACATACATCGGAGCCAGCAGCAGCGTAAGCAGGAAGCTTTCCCGCAGATACCTGTGCACGCCGCGCTTGAGCAGCACAAAAGGCAGCAGCAGCAATGCCGCTATCAGAAACCGGTACGCCACCATTGTGACCGGATGCACCAGTTCAAGCGTATCCTTGACTAGGAAAAAAGTGCTTCCCCAGATGGCGGAACAGTACAAAAGAGCGAGATCATAAAGGTAACGCATACCGTATTCTATAAATTAAAACGCCCGTTTTCAAACCTATTTTCAGATAATACCCAGCTGCCTGCCGACTTTGGCGAATTTCCCGACCGCCGTTTCCAGATCCTGCTGCGTATGTCCGGCCGTGACAATCGTGCGCAGGCGCTCCTTGCCCTTGCTGACAGTGGGGAACCCGATCGAAAGCGCAAACACCCCTTCCTCGAACAGCATCGAGGAGAACTGCTGCGCCTTCACCGTATCGCCCACCATGACGGGCGTGATGGGCGTTTCGCTGCGGCCCGTGTCGAACCCGGCTTTTTTAAGACCTTCCTTGAACTGCCGGGAATTTTCCCACAGCCGCTGCAGCCGCTGCGGCTCGTTATAAAGCACGTCGAGGCCCGCCGAGCAGGTGGCCACCACCGAAGGCGGGTGGGAACTTGAAAACAGGAATGGCCGGGCGGTGGAGATGAGATACTGCCGCAGTTCCTTCGTGCCCGCCGCATAGCCCCCGATCGAGGCGAACGCTTTGGACAGGGTGCCGATCTGGATGTCAACGCGGCCTTTAAGGTTGAAATGGTCCACCGTGCCGCGGCCCTGCCTGCCGAGCACGCCGCTTGAATGCGCGTCGTCTACCATAAGCGTCACGCCGTACTTCTCGCACAGTTCGACGATTTCCGGCAGTTTCGCTATATCACCGTCCATGCTGAACACGCCGTCGGTAACGAGCAGTTTTCTGCGGGCCTTGCGCGCTTCGGGCGACTGAAGAATCTGCTCCAGGCTTGCCATGTCGGAATGTTTGTAAATCTTGCGCGCGCTTTTGGCCAGCCGCGCGCCGTCAATAATGGACGCGTGGTTCAGCTCATCGGAAACAAGCAGGTCGTCCGGGCTGGTCATCAGCGACTGGCAGACCGCCACGTTCGTGGAAAACCCCGACTGCAGCATCAGCGCCGCTTCCGTGCCCTTGAACTCCGCCAGCCGGGCCTCCAGCTCCTCGTGAATGCACATCGTCCCGATAATGGAGCGCACGGCGGCGGTGCCCACTCCGTATTTCTCCGTGGCCTCCACGGCGGCCTTTTTCACTTTCGGATGGGTGGTGAGGCACAGATAGTTGTTGCTGGTAAGATTGATCACTTTCCTGCCGTCAATCACCGAAACCGCATCCTGCGCGCTTTCCAGCACACGCGGCACGATGAGCCTGTGTTCCGCTTGCAGCTGGCGCACTTCGTCTTTAAGAAAATCCAGCCTGTCCGACTTGCTGACTGTAGCCATTTCAAATGCCTCCCGGCAATAGATTTCAAAGCTATCGCGCATCCGCACCGCGCAGGAATATTTTACATAATTACCCGCCGGTGTAAAGTTGACAAAGGAGAGCGATTTAGGGGATAATGTATACGTCGTCGGAAGCTGTGTTCAGGGGACTGTTTTATGACGGACGCGAAAACTTACTGGAACGAAAGCCTCGGCTCGGCGCGGGACAGGCTGATTATCCTGCCGCGCGGGCCGCAGTCCATGTTCGTTTACTGGGAATGGACGGCGGCGCGTTCCGCGCTGTTCCGGGCCGGCAAACTGGATCCGGCGGTCAAGATAAGGCTTTTTTTCGCAGGCGCGAATTCACCGGCGGCGGAATATGCGCGCCCGTGGGACACGCTGAAAATGTATATCGAGCCGCCCCAGCGGGGCCGCCAGTATTACGCCATGCTGGAAATCAACAGTCCCGGCGGCGGGCATCATACCCACCTTAATTCAAACACGATTCTGATACCGTCGGGTTTTCCGGCAGGCGCGCCGGAAGATTATGTGCCGTCAAGCGGCGAGCGGATGCTGTGCATGCCGTCAAGCATGGAAGCCATCCGCCCGGAGCATCTATGAGCGCAAAAGGCTCGCTGGCCATTGTGCTGCACGCGCATCTGCCTTATATCCGGCACAGCGAAGCCCAGCAGTTTCTTGAAGAAGACTGGTTCTTTGAAGCCGTAACCGAATGCTATATCCCGCTGATCACCATGATCGAACGGCTGGCGGGCGAGTATATCCGCGCCGCGCTTACGATTTCCCTTTCCCCCACTTTATGCGCGCTGGTCGAAGATCCCGGCATGAACGACCGCTGCCGCCGTTACATTGACCGGCGGCTGGAATTGCTGAAGCTGGAACTCACGCGGATACCGCGCGGCTCCGCCGCGGAAAAAACCGCGCTGATGTACCGCGCCATGTTCGAGCAGTCGCGCAAGACGCTTGACCGGTTCGACGGCAATCTTCTCAACGCCTTCAAACTGCTTCAGGAAAAAGGCCATATCGAAGTCATAACCACCACCGCCACGCACGCGGTTCTGCCGATCATGATCCACCCGGAAGCCGTGCGCGCGCAGGTGCTGGCCGCGGTGAACGACTACCAGCGCCGGTTCGGCACGCGCCCCAAAGGGCTGTGGCTGCCGGAATGCGCGTTCACGCCGGCGATCGTTTCCGCGCTTCAGCTGTCCGGCATCAAATACGTTTTTCTTGAAAAACACGCTATAGATTTCGCCAATCCGCGCCCCCGCAGCGGCGTGTTTACGCCCGTGCTTATGAAAGGCGGCCTGTTCGCCTACGCGCGGGACGCGGAATCGGCGCGCGGAGTGTGGAGCTCGAAATACGGCTATTCCGGCGCGCCGGAATACCGCGAATTTTACCGCGATCTGGGGTTTGACGCCGATTACGAATACATAAAACCGTACCTGCATGAGGACGGGGTGCGCCGCAGCCTGGGAATAAAATACCATAAAATAACCGGCAGCGTGCAGCTCGCCAGCAAAGAAGCATACGACCCCGAAGCCGCACAGAACAAGGCCAGAGAACACGCGCGCGATTTTCTCGACAAGCGGATAAAACAGGTGGAAAAAATCAACGCGGAGCTTAATATCCGGCCGGTCATAACCGGCACCTACGACGCCGAGCTGTTCGGGCACTGGTGGCTGGAAGGCCCGGCGTTTCTGGAAAACGTGCTCCGCTATATCCGGTCAGAAAGGCTGCCGATACAGGTCATAACTGCGTCCGAAGGGCTTAACCTGATGCACGACAGCACGGAAACCGAGCCGGAGGCCTCGTCGTGGGGCGAAGGCGGCTATTTCGAGCCGTGGATAAACGAAAAGAACGACTGGATCTATCCGCGCCTCAACGCCGCGGCGGAACGCATGATAGAACTGGCAAACCGGTTCCAGCATCAGGAAACAACCATTTTGCAGCAGCGCGCGCTCAATCAGGCGGCGCGGGAGCTGCTGCTGGCGCAGTCGTCCGACTGGGCATTCCTGCTGTATGTGCAGTCGCACAGTTCTTACGCCGAAACCCGCATAAACAAGCACTGCGAGCGGATGTTCAAACTGGCGAATATGCTCAGCGACAACAATATTGACGAGGAATATCTGGCCGACGCCGAACGCCGCAATCCGGTGTTTTCCGGGCTGGATTACCGGATCTTCGCATCACCCGCTTCATTCTGACGCAAAAACATTTCAGCCGGAGCCGTCCGCATACCGGGCCGCGGAAGGGCTTGCCCTGCCCGCACGCCTCCCGGTTCTCCGACGACGATCGTTGAACGCGCGGCCGGTAAAATGATATAAAAAGACATGGTTGATATCTGGATAATCGTCTTGACGGCGTTTCTGCTCGCGCTGCTTATCGCCTGGTCCGCTTACGCCGTAAGTTCCACGGTGATCCATCCCCGGAACCTGCGCAAACCGGTCACGGTATTCCCCGACCAGCTGCATCTGGTGCATGAAAACGTCACCTTCCGCACAGCCGACGGCATAAAACTGTCCGGCTGGTTCATACCCGCGCCGGAAAACTCGGGCAAAACGATCATCGTCCTGCCGGGCCGCGGCCAGAACCGCGGAGAAATTCTGGCCTCCACGCATTTTCTGCGCCGGTTCGGCTTCAACCTGCTGTATTTTGATTTCCGCGGCGCGGGCGACAGCGGTGGCACGACCTCGTCCATCGGCTATCTGGAATTGCGCGATTTCGACGCGGCGTTCGAATTTTTAAAGCGCAACAAAGAGGAAGAGTCGCGCAATATCGGCGTATACGGGCTTTCCATGGGCGGCGCCGTCGCGCTCTATGAAACCGCTAACCGGCCCGAAATAAAATGCGTGGCGGCGGAAGCGGCATTCGAATCTTTTAACAGCATAGTGGCGCGCTACGCCTGGGTCAACAAGAAAACGCCCTATTTCCCGGTCGTGCAGCTCGGCCTGATGCTGATACGCCTGCGGCTCGACGTTGACCCCGAACCGTTCAGCCCGCTGTACCACATTGCGAAAATCAGCCCGCGCCCCATTTTCTTCATAGCCGGCAGCCACGACGCGATCATGCCGGTCAAGGAAGTGGAACGCCTGTTCAGCAATGCACGGCATCCGAAAGAAATGTGGGTGGTGCAGGGCGCGGCCCACGGCAAATGCGCGGAAGTGGGCGGCGAGGAATACAAACAGCGCCTGTCCGCGTTTTTTTCTAAAAACCTTTAAGGATGCGTTTCAATCCTATTGAAAAAGCCCGCCCCAGATAAACGGCGGGTTTTTTCATGGCCTGTGCCGCAGTCGCGCCGGCGTCATCAACCGCGCTGACGGCGCAGGTTATTCCATGCCGGGCAAGCGTCTTGCGGGGCAGATTATCGCGCCCGCCCGCGACGAACAGCACCGGCCTGCTGTGCCTGCGCGCCAGTTCCGCCACGGCGCAGGGCGCCTTTCCGAAAAAAGTCTGCTGGTCGAGAAATCCCTCTCCGGTAACCACGATATCGGCCGCTTTAACGCGCCGCTCCGCATCCAGCAGTTCCAGCACGAATTCCGCGCCCGGCGCGATTTCCGCTCCGCAAAACGCCATCAGCCCCGCCGCCAGCCCGCCCGCCGCGCCGCCGCCGGGCACCGCGCCGATATCGGCGCCCAGATCACGCTTTACCACAAAAGCGACATGTTTGAGCGCGCGCTCCATTTCCAGCACCTGCGCCGGAGTCGCTCCTTTTTGCGGCCCGTACACGGGAGCGGAGCCCTGTTTACCCAGCAGCGGATTGCGCACGTCGGTCACGGCAAAAAATTTCGCTTACCGCACAAGCGTATCAAACCCGGACAGATCTATCTTGCGCAGCCGCGCGGCCGGCCCGATACCGGGCGGGAGTTCCCGCCCCGCGCAATCGAGAAAACGCGCGCCGAGCGCGGCCGCCATGCCCAGCCCCGCGTCGTTGGTGGCGCTTCCGCCCAGCCCGATATATACTTTCCGCGCGCCTTTCTCCAGCGCGTGCGCGATCAGCTCTCCGGTTCCCCGCGAAGTCGCGGTCATGGGACGCAGCGGCCGCTTTCGCACCAGCGCCAGCCCGCTCGCCCGCGCCATTTCAATGAGCGCGACGCCGCTTTTGCGCGCGAACATATAGGAAGAAGCCGTCCTGTCGCCGAACGGGCCGGTAACGCGCAATTTAACCGTTCTGCCGCGCAGACGGAAAGAAAGCGACTCGGCGAACCCGTCGCCCCCGTCCGCAACGGGCATCTGCTCGGTCTCCAGTCCGAATTCGGTTCCGGCGATTTCAGCGAAAAGTTTAGCGGCCGAAGCCGCGCCGAATGATCCTTTATAGGCGTTCGGCGCCAGCAGTATTTTCATTTTTCTCCTTGCGGCGGCATTGCGGGGGCGCGCTTGTTTGCGGCTCAGTAAATGATAGAATAATAATATGAATAAGTCATCCGAATGCGTATACCGGTTCAAGGACGCGGTCTATTTCAATATCACGAACGAGTGTCCCAATTCCTGCGTTTTCTGCATAAAACGGAAATGGGACATGCAGTTCATGGGCCATAACCTGGCGCTCGGCGCACCGCCGCCAGCCGAAGAAATCATCAGCGCGCTTGACGCGGAATTGAAACGCGCGCCGGCGCGCGAGGCGGTTTTCTGCGGGTACGGAGAATCCACGATGCGGCTGGAAACCCTGCTCGCGGTAGGCCGGGCCGCCAAAGCGCTGGGCCTGAAGCTGCGGCTTAACACGGTGGGGCTGGGCAATCTGGTGAACGGGCGCGACATCACGTCCGATCTGGCGGAAGTGCTCGATTGCATAAGCATAAGCCTCAATTCGGCTGATCCGGGCCAATGGAAACAGCTCGTGCGGCCGCTGAAAAAATACGAGGCGGAAGGCTTCGGATCCGTGCTGGAATTCATCCGCCTGTGCGCCGCAAAAATACCGGAAACGGTGGTGACGGCGGTGGAAGATCCCGCTGTTGACATGCGGCTGCTCGAAGCAACGGCCGGGCAGCTGGGCGCGAAATTCCGGGCGCGCCCCGCGCTGGGCGAAAACGGACCGGAAGGCTAGCCTTATGCATACCCGCCGCGCCACTTTCTATACTGCGCTGATCGCCATTTTCGCAGCACTGCTGGCGGTTCCTTCGACTTTTTTTGTGGATTCATTCACCGATTATTTCACGTTTCTCGCGCGCTGGAGTTCCGGCCTGACCCGTTCCGAACAGCTTGATATGACCGCGCCGCCGGCGCATACCGCGCGTTATCGCCCTAAAAAGAAACCGAATGTAAAACTGGTCAGCCTGAAATACCGCACGACCCGCGCCCGCTCGGTACGGCTGGCGGCGGATTTCAACCACTGGAAACCGGAATTCGCGTCTTTCGAAAAAATCGCGGGCAGCGGCTGGCAACTGACGCTGCCGCTCCCGGCCGGACGCTACCGCTACCTGCTGGAAGTGGACGGCGAACTCAAAACCGACAGCGAAAATCCCTTAAGCGAAACTTTCAATGGCAGAACTGTTTCCGTACTGGAGGTAAAATGAAAAGATTTTTTCTCGCGGCCGCCTGCGCGGCGGGTTTGCTGTGCGGCCCGTGCGCGGCCCAGCAGGGAGTAGCCCTGTTGTGGATACCTGAACCCGGCTCCGACATCCTGCCGGTGCTTTCGGAAACCGGCGCGAATCCGGATTTCAAATTCACCGTGGCAATCGCGCCGGAAAACGTAACGGAGCAGGTGAAACCGCGTCTTCAGCAGCTGGAAACGGACGGGCGGGCGGAAACCGCCCTTCGCATAGTCGGAGATCCGCCTCTGCCGCTGCTTTTTTCGCCCCAGAGCGCTGAAGTCGTCTGGCCCGGAAAAACGGACAAGAAGCTCTGGTCCACCCGGCTTGACGAACTTGCGTCCTGCATTTTCAAGGAGCGGAACCTGTTTGAAAAGAAATTCGTCAGCGAACCGCTGGGCTGGGTGCCACAGGCCGGCGGCATAACGCCGGAAATGATCTCGCTCACCAAAGCCTACAGCATGAAGTGGCTCGCCGCCGGCCCGAACGGGGCGGGCGGCAACACCGTGTACGGCGACGATGATATCAGCGTGGTATCGTTCTCGCGAATCGCCAGCACGGCCGCGTTCGCCGAGCTGCTGGGCGGCCGGGAAACGGACTTCGTGTTCGCCGTAATAGATGAAACGCTGCCGCGCGGCGGTGACGAGCCGGACCCCCGGCAGACGCTGCTTTCGCTAATCCGCGAATCCACAGCCACGCCGAACTGGCAGACCGTCTCGCAGGCGCTGGCCGGCGACATTTACAAAGCCTCGCTTGACCCGGAATCTTCCTCATACCAGCCGTGGACCGGCGACTACGCGCTCTGGGCAGGTTCGGCGCGCCAGCAGGGCGCGCTCAGAAGCCTCGACGAAGCCCGGCGCAATTACGGAATTTTCATAAATTCCGGGAGCAATACCCGCGCAGCCGCCGCGCTGCAGCGGGAATTCGATGAAATCCAGTCATCCTCGAACCTGCTGGTGCTTGGCAGCACCGTGCCCGAAACGGGAAACGCGGCCGAGGAAACTTTCAAAACGCGGCTCAAAAGCATCTACCGCAAAATGAACAGGCCGATACCGCCCACTTTGTCGCAGCCGCTTTCGGCTTCCGATGCGGCCTCGGCCGACCTGTCAGCCGCCGCGCCGCAGTCCGCCTCCATGAAAAGCGGGCCCGGCTGGCTGAAAATTGACAATCCGGCGGAGCAGCTGAAACTGCCGGAAACGCTTGCGAAAATGAAAAATCTTTCCGCCGAGGCGTTCAGCGTCGCTTCGTTACAGGCCGAATGGACTGACAGCACGATCACCTTTACGGTTAAATCCGAGTCCGGCGCGGATTTCAAAAACCTTTTTCTGGCGGATCTGTATATAGATCAGAACCATCGCGCGCGCTCCGGGCTTACCGAACTGCTCGACGGCCGCGGCGGGCTCAGAACGTCCCCGGAAGACGCCTGGGAATTCGCCTTCAGCGTGTACGGCGGCGGCGCCAGATTTTACCAGGCCACGCCCGACAAGGCCCTTTTTCTCCGCAGTTATCCGGTCCGGCAAAAAAACGGCTCGCTTTCGTTTGAAGTGCCCCGGACGGATTTGCGCGGCAATCCGGAAAACTGGGGTTACTGCCTGCTGGTAATGGCGTACGACTCAACAGCGAACGACCTTTATTACCCGCTGCAGTTTGACGACAAAACTGCCGTGATAGACACCGTAGCGCTGGACAGACTGGGTTCCACGCTGTACTTTTTCCGGCTTCCCAAAAAATACTGATCCGGACACGCTATTAACAGGGCAGGCCCCCGCAATTGCGGGGGCCTGCCGCATAAAAACCAGTCAGCGTGATGGCGGCGGCCAGCCGGACGCGGAGTCTCGCCGGTCAAGTATTTTCATGACAGTCCACAAAATCACAAGCTCGGCCGTGAAAAGCGCAAGCAGCGGCATCACGAATTTTGCGGGGATCAGCCCGAACGGCAGCAGCGCCAGAAAAATTCCATACCCCAGCACGGAACCAAGAACCAGCAGCCCGAACACCTTGCGGCGAGACCGGAGGTATTGAAGCCGTATCCGCTCCGCTTCCTCCTGCCCGGCGGCCATTTCCATGGCGGATTTTTCTTTCATTTTTTCCATTTGGCAACTCCTGACCGGTGCCGGATATAAAGATACAGCCCGGCGAGCGCGCCCGCCGCGTCAACAGCGACATCCGCCGAACTGCAGAACCGGCCCGGCACAAAGCTCTGGTGATATTCGTCCGTCACGGCGTAAAGAACCGCCAGACAAAGCGCGCAGGCCGCGCGCCTGCGGACCGACAGGCGCGCTCCCGCTCCGGCGCGCGCCAGCAGAACGCACAACACCGCATATTCAAACGCGTGCGCGGTTTTGCGCAACGCATAGTCCCATTCCAGCGGCGTTTTCAGGCCCGGCACCGAAGACAGATAAAAAATCAGCCAGGCCCACACCACCGGCGGACCCGCGTATCCCGGCAGATAGTCCGCCACTGGCTTTAAACCGGAAAATGAATAACCGCGCGGCATCGGTTCATTATCCCAATTTATCAGCCGGACCGCCAGCCGCTCTATTGCTCAAATTGCCAGAAACTGGTTTAATATTGTACTCAATGGAGGCGTAATATGGATATATTAATCTCGGTTCTGTCTGTAATAGTGGTCGGAGCGATGGTCACCGCGGCCGTTTTTTTCATTAACCTTACGCTTCAGCTGCGGGAAACCGCGAAAGCGGTGGAACTGGCGGCAAAATCCGTTGCGGCGGCCACACAGCGGCTGGAGCAGTCAATTGACCGGATTGACGAAACCGCCGCAGCTTATGCGGGGCTGGCAAAATCAGTGGAAGCGCGCGTGGAAAGCACAAAAGAAATGTTTGACGCGGTCAACGCCATCACGCACGGCGCGAAAACCGGCTGGCTTAACCTGGCCAGATTCGCGCTGGGATTTATCACCGGCCTCAAGCGCGCCTGACGCGCGGCAATACCGGGAGGTGTCCGCCAATGAATTCCAATTTCGCGTACAGCATGTTTCTTGACGACGAACAGCGCGCCAAACGCGCCTTTCTCACGAAACTGCCCATTTTCAAAAATCTCCATTACAGCGACTTCACCTATCTCCTGCGCACACTGCAGGAACACACCTATCTGAAAGGCGAAACGCTTTTCGAGGAAAGCGATATCGGGCGCGCGCTGTTCATTGTGATCAGCGGGCGCATAAACATTTACCGCAGCATACCGGGCGGCGGCACGGAAAAAATCGCGTGCGTGGAGCAGGGCGAGCTGTTCGGCGAAATGGCGCTGCTTGAGGAAATGCCCAGAACCGGCAGCGCCGTGGCCGACGAAAACACCCGCGTTTACATGCTGTTTAAAAGCAAGCTGGATTCGCTGCTTTATTCGCATCCGCGCATCGGCGTGGTGATCACGCATTATCTGGCGCAGACACTGTCGGCGCGCCTGCGCGCCCAAATCGAAGCGCAAAACCTGGAACAGATAAAATGAGCACGGACAGGCCAGTATATTTCCAGAAAAAAATCTGGAAACGCACCGAACTCATTATCCCGGGCATAACAGTCCTGGGGCTTCTTGTTCTGCTGATCTCGGTGCGCGGCGCGGCATTTCCGTTTGTCATAAGCATTGCGGTGGCTTATCTGCTTAATCCGGTGGTGGAGTTTTTCGAATCACGGGGAATCAAGCGGGTTTACGCCGTAAGCGGGATCTACCTGTTTTTCGGGCTGCTGTGCATTGTCGCAATGGCGGTGCTGGTGCCGTTCATAAACGCCCAGGCGGCGATAATCGCCAATTCCTGGCCGGAATACATGGCCAAAATGCAGCAGCTGATCATAGAGCTGCAGGAGAAGATTTACCGGTCCACCCCGATCCTGCGCCAGTTCGGCGACTGGAAAACCCTGTTCGCTAAAATTTCAGTCCTGCTGGAACGGCTGCCGGGCTTTTTCATCAGCCTTGTGCCGATGCTGACCACGCTGCTGCTGGTTCCGCTGATCGCGTTTTTCTTTCTGCTTGACGGGCCGTTCATGATTGACGCGCTCAAAAACCTCATCCCGGCAAAATATGTGGAAATAGTGGCGCATATCACCAATGAAATTGACGAATCGCTCGGAAACTACCTGCGCGGCATAATGCTGGAAGCGATGATCCTGTTCGTGCTCGCGCTCGCCGGCCTGTTCTTCATGGAAATCAATTACGCCGTCCCGATAGCCATTATAATGGGGGTCAGCTGTCTGGTGCCGTATGTGGGGCCGGTGGTGGGCGGACTGCTGGGCGCGATAGCGGCGTTTCTGCAGTTCGGTTCACTGATCATGGTGCTGAAAGTATTGCTGTTTTTTGTGGCGCTCCGGTTCATTGACGACTGGTTTCTTCAGCCTCTTATTCTGGAGCGGGCGGTCAAAGTCCATCCGGCCATCATCATTTTCGCGATCATGTCGGGCGCGGAGATGTTCGGCATCTGGGGCGTTATTTTCGCCATGCCGGTTACCTGCATAGCCAAGGTGCTCATCAGCATCGCGTTCGAACTGCAGCGCACGGAATTCGCGTGGAAGCCAAAACCTGAACCGACCCGGGTAAGTATTCCCTACCTGTAACTCTTTTTCACATTCTTCGGCCCCCGCTGCGAGCTGCACCGGGGGCCGTTTAAATTACAGCGCGCCAGACAGTCACTGCGCGCAATTGCGGGCTCCGTCCGCGTAAATCTTGAGATGTTTAGCCATCAGCCGCACCGCGTTGAAGCGGTGGCTCAGCCTGTTTTTTTCTGGAGCAGGCATTTCCGCCAGAGTGCTGGCATACCCGTCCGGCGCGAAAAGCGGATCATATCCGAACCCGTTCGTTCCGCGCGGCGCGGCCGTTATAACGCCTTCAAGCACGCCCGCCTCCGTGATGACAGTTCCGTCCGGCGAAGCCAGCGCCATCACGCACCGGAACCGCGCGGTGCGTTTTTTTGCGTGCGCCATAAGCTGGAGCAGTTTGCTGTTGTTGGCGGCATAGTCCCGTTCCGGCCCAGCGAACCGCGCGCTGAAAACACCGGGCGCGCCGCCGAGCGCGTCCACCTCCAGCCCCGTATCGTCTGCCAGCGCCCACAGCCGGCAGTTCATGGCGGCGGCGCGGGCTTTGATGACGGCGTTTTCAGCGAGCGTCAGCCCGTCTTCCGGCGGCATCTGAAACCCGGGGAAATCACGCAGCGTGAGATACTCCAGCCCAAGCTCCGGCATCAGCGCCGCCAGTTCCCGCGCCTTATGCTCGTTTTCCGTTGCGATGAGAAGTTTTTTCATGGCAGTTGCGCCGCGCTCCTAACCGGCAAGATCAGCCATCGCCGTTTTCACCTGTCCGGCCTTGTGTTCGGCTTCGGCCAGCCGCAGCCGCATGGACGCGACCTGATCGGCCGGAGCCTTTTTCACGAAATTTTCGTTTTCCAGCCGGGTCCTGCACAACTCGACTTCTGTTTCCAGCTTCTCCATTTCCTTGACCAGACGCTCGCGCTCCTTGCCCATATCTATGATTCCCTCGAGCGGAATATAGATGGAAAGGTCCTTGAACACCGCCGTGGCCGACTGGCGCGGTTTTTCCACGTCAAGCCCGATATCGAACCCGTCGAGCCGCGCCAGCAGGGCGATATAATCCGCGTTCTGCCGCACGGTCAGCAGCGTGCCGCTGGTTTTAGCCGACATGATGACGCGCAGCTTCAGGCCCGGCGGCACGTTGAAATGCGAGCGCACCGTCCGCAGCGAAGTGGTGGCGCCCATGATGAGCTCCATTTCCGTGGCGGCGGTTTCATCGAACCAGTCCTGCCGCACGGCGGGATACCGCTCCTCCAGCAGATAGCGCGCTTTCGAGTCGGTATACGGGCGCAGCGCCGCCGCAAGCTCTTCGGTTATGTAGGGCATGAACGGATGCAGCGCCTTGAGCGTGCCGTAAAGCACATACACAAGCACCGCAAGCGCTTCTTCCTTCTCCGACTCGTTTTGCAGGCGCGGTTTGGCAAGCTCGACATACCAGTCGCAGTACGCGCCCCACAGAAAATGATACAGGTCAACCGCCGCGCTGGCGAGATCGAAATTCTCTATGTCGGCGCGCGCGTCGCGCACGGCAGTCATGTAGCGGTCCACGATCCAGCGGTCGCTCAGGCTGGAAAATTTCCCCGGCAGTTTCAGCTCGCGCGGAGTTTCCGGCAAATGCATCATCACGAACCGCTGGGCGTTGTATATTTTGTTGCAGAAGTTGCGCGCGCCGGTGATGGACTCCTCCCCGAACGGGATATCCTTGCCGGGGAAGGCCTGCGCAAGCAGGGAAAACCGCACCGCGTCCGTTCCGTATTTGGCGATAAGATCCAGCGGATCAACCACGTTGCCGATTGATTTCGACATTTTCTTGCCGTGCTTGTCGCGCACTATGCCATGAATGTACACGTCCTTAAACGGCACGTCGCCCATGAATTCCAGCCCCATCATCAGCATCCGCGCCACCCACAGATAAATGATCTCGTAGCCGGTTACCAGCACCGAAGTCGGGTAATAAAAATCCAGTTCCGGGGTTTTCTCCGGCCAGCCAAACACCGAAAACGGCCACAGCGCGGATGAAAACCAGGTGTCCAGCACATCCGGATCCTGTAGAAGGTCCTGGCCGCCGCAGCAGGGGCACTTTTCCGGCCTGTCATATGACACGATCGGCTGCGCGCCGTGCGCGAACGACACCCGCGACAATTCGCCCGCGGCGTTATAAACCAGCCCTCCGTGCGAACAGGTTTTGCAATACCACACCGGTATGCGGTGACCCCACCAGATCTGGCGGGAAATACACCAGTCCTCGATATTGCGCAGCCAGTCAACAAACGGTTTTTTCCAGGCCGCCGGGTGGATTTGCACCCGGTCCGACACCGCCGCCCGGATCGCCGGCTCCGCCAGTTCCTTCATATGCACGAACCACTGCTCGCTCACCATCGGTTCAATGGGCTGGTGACAGCGGTAACAGGTGCCTACCCCGTGGCCGTGGTGTTCCTCCTGGACGAAAAAGCCCGCTTCGGTCAGGTCGGCAATAATCCGGTGACGGCACTTGCCCCGCTCCAGACCCAGATACGGGGCACAGCAGCCGATCATGCACCCGTCATAATCAATCACCTTGATCACTTCTAGATTGTGACGTTTGCCTATCTCGAAATCCACCGGGTCGTGCGCGGGAGTCACTTTAACGGCGCCCGTTCCGAACTGCATGTCCACCTCGTCATCGCCTACCACCGGGATCAGCCGGCCGGTCAGCGGCAGCCGCAGTTTTTTCCCGATCAGCGCGGCATAGCGTTCGTCGCCGGGGTTGACCGCGACAGCCGTATCGCCCAGCATCGTTTCAGGCCGGGTTGTGGCGACTATTATCTCCCCGTCGCCCTCCGCGAACGGATAGCGGATATGCCAGAGCTTGGAGTTCTGCTGTTCGTGTTCCACCTCTATGTCGGACAGCGCGGTCCCGCACCGCACGCACCAGTTGATCATGCGCTCGCCGCGGTAGATATATTTCTTTTCCCACAACCTGCGGAAACTTTCGAAAACGGCCCGCCCGCGCGTTCCATCCATAGTGAAACGCACGTTATCCTTGCCCAGATCAAGCGCGCAGCCCAGCTTGTTAAGCTGGCCCAGTATGGTGCCGCCGCATTCCTCATACCAGCACCACAACTGCTCGATGAATTTTTCCCGGCCCAGATCGGTGCGCTTTAACTTGCGCTCCCTGGAAATCT
The DNA here is from genome assembly GCA_028700325.1 of Elusimicrobiaceae bacterium. NCBI lineage: Bacteria > Pseudomonadati > Elusimicrobiota > Elusimicrobia > Elusimicrobiales > Elusimicrobiaceae > Elusimicrobiaceae bacterium. The sequence goes on from JAQVSV010000003.1 coordinate 49,314, forward strand.
TTTTTTCCATCACCGTCTGGGTGGCTATGCCGCCGTGGTCGGTGCCGGGCACCCAGAACGCCTCCGACCCGAACATCCGGTTCGCGCGCACAAGCGCGTCCTGCAAAGTGTCGTTGAGCGCGTGGCCCATGTGCAGCGCGCCGGTTATGTTGGGCGGCGGAATGACTATGACGAAAGATTTTTTGCTGCTGTCCTGCGGAATATGGGAAACAAAAAGCCGGTCTTTCTGCCACAGTGCGGCCAACTTTTCCTCAACAGGCTGCGGTTCATAGGTTTTGGGAAGCATAATAATCTCTCGCTGTTTTTTATGCCGCCGGTTAACCCGGCAGGCACTTGTTTATGATATTTTAGAACTTAATGGCCTTATAATGCAAAGCGCCCGGTTCCGCCAAACAGGCGGGATATTTTGATATCATTTTATATATGGATGAACATGCCCTGCGCATTATTCCGTCCGGCCCGGCCCGTCAGCCGGGCCCGGACGAAGCGATAGAGCCCGAAATACTCGAACCCGGCATGCGGCCGGACTTTGCCGAGGGAGCGGAAGAGCCGCGCGTGTATTCTTGCGGCTCCGCGCCGAAACGCGGCCTTGTGTCCGCCGTGCTCGGAGGCGCGGCCGGCCTGGCGCTGGCTGTTGCGGCCGGCCTGTTTTTCCTGATAGTGGCGGGCACGGCAATAATTATTGCGGCATTTTACGGTCTGGCAAAACCGGTGCTGGCGTTGTTCGGCATCCGCGCCAGCCCGGCGATGAACATTAAAACCTTCCGGTTCGGATCTCGCGGATTCGGCGGACACTGACAACAGGACACTTATGACTCTGGCTTTTCTGCCCGTAACTCAGGAAGAAATAAAACAGCTCGGCTGGGATTATGTTGACGTAGTGCTGGTTTCCGGCGACGCCTATGTTGACCATCCCAGCTTCGCCGCCGCCGTGATAGGCCGCAACCTTGAGGATCTGGGCCTGCGGGTAGCCATCCTGCCGCAGCCGCGCTGGGCCGGGCCGGATGATTTCCGGCGGTTCGGGCGGCCGCGCCTGTTTTTCGGAATCAGCGCCGGCAATGTGGACTCGATGATCAACCATTACACCGCCGCGAAAAAACCGCGCTCCGACGACCAGTATTCTCCGGGCGGACAGGCGGGCCTGCGGCCGGACCGCGCTTCGATCGTTTATTCCCAGCTGGCGCGGCAGGCGTACCCCGGAGTGCCGGTGGTGCTGGGCGGGGTGGAAGCGTCGCTGCGCCGCGCGGCGCATTACGATTTCTGGAGCGATACGGTAAAACGCTCCATCCTGCTCGACTCGAAAGCCGATATCCTGGTATACGGAATGGGAGAATATCCCGTGCGCGAAATTGCCATGCGGCTGAACGCCGGACAGGATGTCAAAACAATAAGGGATCTGCGCGGCACCGCTTTCGCGCTCGGAGCCAACGAAGCGCCCGATCTGGCAACAGCCGCAGCGCTGCCGTCTTTCGAAAGCGTGAAAACCGACTTCAAAGCGTTCAACCTGGCCACAAAACTCATTCTGGAGAACACCAACCCGCTCAGCGCGCAGCCGCTGGTGCAGTATCACGACAAACGCGCGGTGGTCATCAATCCGCCGGCGCTGCCGCTTACGGAAGCGGAAATGGACGCCACTTATTCGCTGCCCTACAGCCGCGCTCCGCACCCGGTTTACCGGGCACCCGTGCCGGCGTTCGAGATGATACGGGATTCCGTCACCATCCACCGCGGCTGTTTCGGCGGGTGCGGGTTCTGCTCGCTTACGCTGCATCAGGGGCGGATTATCCAGACCCGCAGTGAAAAATCAATCATCGCGGAGCTGAAGCTTCTGGCCGCACGGCCGGGGTTTCACGGCATCATTTCCGATCTGGGCGCGCCGACCGCCAACATGTACGGCCTCAACTGCAAAAACCCCGCCGCGCGCAAACGCTGCCGCAGAACCTCCTGTCTGTATCCCGGGGTCTGCCCCAATCTGGACACCTCGCACACGAAACTGTTCCACCTGCTTGACGAAGCCGCTAAAATAAACGGCATCAAAAAAATACTCATTAATTCCGGCATCCGCATGGATCTGGCGATTCTCAACCCCGAATACATCAAACGGCTCGCATGCAGGCACACCGGCGGACAGTTAAGCGTCGCGCCGGAACACATCTGCCCCGACGTGCTCCGGTATATGCAGAAACCGCCGGTCGAAACGTGGGAACAGTTCGACCGGATTTTCAGCGAAGCCAGCTCGGCCGCCGGGAAAGACCAGTTTCTCGTGCCGTATTTCATCGCCGCGCACCCCGGCTGCGGGCTGAGCGGCATGATAGATCTGGCGCTGTATCTCAAACGCAACGGCTACCACCCGCGCCAGGTCAACGATTTCATTCCGTCGCCGATGGACTATGCCACCGCGATTTATCACACCGGAATGGACCCCTTCACCAGCCGCGAAGTTTTTGTGGAAAAAACGGAACGCGGCAAAAAACTCCAGCGCGCGCTGCTGCAGTTTTTCAAGCCGGAGAACAAACCGCTTGTCATTCAGGCCTTGCGGCTGGCAAAACGCATGAACGACGCAAGCGAGCTTATTTCCGCCGCGCCCGGCCAGAAATTTCTGCTCCGCAAGCAACAGGAGCGGAAACAGGAAAAAGCCGTGCGCGACGGCACCGCCCGGCCCCATGACAACAGCTGCCGCGGCAATGCCGGACATAACCGGCCCCGCAATTGCTCGCCAACCGCCCGGCCTGACCGGCGCGGCGGACAGCGTTGCGCCCGCGCTACGCGATATGACGCAACCCGGCGCGCGCCCGCCGCAGCGCCGGACGCGCGGCAGTCCGGTCCGCGCCGCAGCCCGCCAGCCGGCCATTCCGGCCGGGCCGCGCACGATAAACCGTTTTCGGGCGGCAAGGGTGACAGGCGCGGATCAAAAAATCCGTCCGCGCAGCCCGCGCGACACCCTGACGACACCGCGCGCGAGCCGAAAAAATCAATGCGCGAACTGATCCGCGAATCGGACAGCAGGCCCGGCAAAACCAAACGCCGCAATGAGCAGGACGAGCGAGCCGCGCCCGGCAAACACAGGCCCTTTGACAAATTCAGAAAATGAACCCGGCTATCTCCATAAAAACAGTGCTTGTGCGGCCACGCAATTCGCTTAACGTGGGCGCCGCGGCGCGGGCGATGGCTAATTTCGGGTTGTCCGAACTGGCACTGGTGGATCCGTACGAACCGACGTGGGATGCGGTCGTCTCGGCCGTGGGCGCGGAAGAAATAATAAAAAACGCGCGGCTTCATAAAACCGTGGAAGAAGCCGTGGCGGACTGCCATCTCGTACTCGCCACCACCGCCGGCCAGCGCAGAATGCCGGACCGGGACGTGGTACTGCTTGATACCGCCGCGGAATTCATTGAAAAACGCGCGCGGCCCGGCATATTCAAGACAGCCGTTCTGTTCGGCTCCGAAAAAACCGGCCTGACCAACGAGCATATCGCATTTTCCCACGCGCTGCTCAATATACCCACTTATCCGGGCCAGCCGTCCATGAATCTGGGGCAGGCGGTGGCGGTGACCTGCTACGAACTGTCCAAAACCTCCGGCCGCACCCGCGCGCTGACGCGCGCCGGCGGATCGGCGGCCGTGACCGTTGCGGATATCGAGCGGCTGGCGCGCGACATCAACCGGGTATTCCGGCTGACCTCGATAGAATCCGGCGCGAGAGAAGAAACGCGTCTGAAACGAATCCGCCGGGTACTGTTCGAGCTGAATCTGTCGTATGACGGGCTTAAATACGCGCGGTCGCTCGCGTCAAAAATCCAGGCGCGGCTTGACTCCATCGAAAAAGCCGCGAACGAACCCGAAAGCGCATGAAATTTTTTGTAGAATAAAACCAATAATCGGAGTATCGGCGCAATGCGCCGGGGAGCCTGAAATGTTTAGCGGCATGAATTGGCGGATCTGGAAAACCGGAGCGGCGCTCGCCGCGTTGCTGGCGGGTTTCTGCGCGCAGGCCCCATTTGCTTTCGCCGCGCCGGACGCGCCGTCAAAAGCGGTACGCATAGGCGAAGTGGCTATTTTCGAAATGGTGCAGGGCACCACTCGCTATATCACTGTGGAGGAAAGCGCGGATCTGGCCAACACCCGCATAAAAACCCTGCTGGCCGACACCGTCACCGGGCCGGACGAGATCCGGCTGGAGGAACGAGCAGGAGCGTTTTACATAATGGCCGGCACCGCCACGATCGCCATACTGACTCCGGAGATGACCGGCCTGGACATAGAAGCCACCCGCGCGCAGGCCGGCGAAATCACCGAAAAAATACGCCGGGAATTCGAGCTCCTGAAAAAACGCGACATAAGCGTTTCCCTGCTGACCAAGTTTTTCGTTTCGTTCGTATATCCGCTGCTGATGGTGGCACTGCTGGTGGGCCTGCGGCTTTTATACAGAGCGCTGCTGCATGTCATTTACCGGATAGAGGAAGGCATAAAAATCGGGCAGTTCGAGCTTATTTCGCCGCACCGGCTGCGGATCTCGCTTAAAATAGCGCTGATCACGGGCATTTGCGCCGTCATTCTGGTGACGGTCTATATCTTCCTGGCGGTCACGTTCTACTATTTCCCGGTCACCCGCAGTTACGCGCTGAGCATGTACTGGTTCACGAAAAGCGTCTGGTCGGCTTTCACGCACAAGCTGGTGCTGGTGGCCTGGCGCATTCTGGCAGCCGCGTTCATAGTGGGCGGCGCGCTCGCGCTTGTCAACACGGTTGACAAGCTGTTCGATGAAATCGAGCTCGGCCGGGTGCAGCCGACCTCGTTCATCAAAATCGAGCATATAGACATATTCGAGTATCTGGCCAAGGCCGCGATAGTGCTTTTCGCCATAACGCTTATTATCCTGCTGTTGCCCGGCCGGGGCAGCAACGTGGGGATGGTGGTGCTGGCTTTTCTGGGCCTGTCCGTTTCGTTCGGCTTCGTGCCGGTGCTGAAAAACGCGGCGGCCGGGTTCCTGATCGCTTTTTCAAAATCGCATCACAAAGGCGCGGTGCTCATCATTGACCAGCAGGAAGCCGCGATCATGCGCACGGGCGTGTTTTTCACGTCGCTGCGGTTTGCCAGCGGCGAAATCCACCAGCTGCCGAACAGCCAGATTCTAAAGGGCCGCACGCGCCTTACGCCCAACGGCGACATCATCACCTGGGCCGGCTGCATACGGGTGGCGCACGACTATCCCGTTTCCGAAATACAGGAATCGCTGGAGGAGTGGTCGGCCGGCTGGAGCGGCAAAGCGATGGTGCGGATCAGCGGCATAGACAACGGACATGTGCGGTTCGAAATAAAGATGCCGTACCTGCAGTCCAGTTCCGAGGTGTTCCTGCCCGCGGCGTTTGACGGCCTGCGCGAGACCATGCTCGAGAAAAAGGCCGACCTGTTAAGCTTCGCCCTCAAGTCCTGACGGGCGCTGATATGCCACAGCGAATTTTACCGGCGTTATACCGTGTCATCCAGTCGCTGATGTTTGCGATAGGAACCATAGCCACGGCGGCGCTTGTTTATGAATACGGGTTCGGCATGCCGGACAACTGGTACGCCCGTGCGCACCAGTATGAATTCACCGCCGCCTATGTATTCTGTTTTCTGCAGCTGCTGAAATTGCTGCTCGTGCAGCATCCGATCCGTTACCTGCGCAAGCACTGGCTCCAGTTTACCCTGGTGCTGCTGATGCTGTTCCAGCTGGCGGCGGGGATCGGGATCAGCATGTCGCCGGAATACAAATACCTTGAGCAGCATTATGGCCAGGTGCCGCTGTCCTCGATCTCGCTGGCATTCGTGCAGTTATATTTCATCATCGCCGCGTTTATCGGCTCGGCGGCCTTCCACCGGCTGCTTGCCCGGCTGCGCATGCAGCCGGTGTTTATGGTGGGGACAAGTTTCGCGTCGCTTATCGCGCTGGGCGCGGTATTTTTAAAATTTCCGAAATCAGTCAATCCCGGCCAGCATATAAGCTGGACTGACGCGTTCTTCACCGCCGCCAGCGCGGTTTGCGTAACAGGCCTTGGCACCGTTGACACCGGCACGACCTTCTCGCTGTTCGGGCAGATTGTCACGCTGCTGCTGTTTCAGATAGGCGGGCTGGGCGTTATCACGTTCACGGCGTTCATGGCGTTTTTCAGCGGCGCGGGCATTTACGGCGACAACGCTAAAAAAATCATGGTCATTCTGGACGAGGACCAGCACAGCGCGGGCCGGGTGCTGTTTAAAATCATCGCCGCCACGCTGGCCATCGAAGCGATAGGAGCGTGGCTGCTCTATCACGGCTGGCGCAACGAAATTTCAGACCCGCTCATGCGCGGCTATTTCGCGCTTTACCACAGCGTTTCCGCGTTTTGCAACGCCGGGTTCGGGCTTTACTCCGACAGCCTGTTCCGGTTCCGCGCCGACACCGCTGTAATGCTCTGCTTCTGCTGCCTGATAACGCTGGGCGGGCTGGGCATGCCGGTTCTGTTTAATGCGCCCGGCTCGCTAGCAAAAGCCCTGCGCGGACGCTTTGATGAAATCCCCGCGCACTTCAAGGCGGTTGTGGGGATCAGCGCCTTTATGATAATAGCCGGAACAGCCGCTTTTTTCGCGCTGGCCGGGCCGGGATTCATGGAAGGTTTCAGCCTGAAGGAAAAATTCCTTTCCGCGCTGTTTCTTTCAATCACGACCCGCACCTGCGGATTCGCCACCGTTGATCTAGCCGGAATAAGCGCCCTGGCGGCGGGGCTGTTTGCGCTGTACATGCTTGTTGGCGGTTCGCCCGCATCCACGGCGGGCGGAATCAAGACAACGGGTGCCGGCGTGCTGTGCGCCGCAGCCTATAAAAAATTATTCCGGAAACCGTATGAAGCGGTGCGGCTCGCCGGCGAGATTGTCATCGGCAAAACCGTGCGAAAAGCGCTGGTTATCGCCGCAGTGTTTCTGGGCGTGGCGGCGTGTTCCGTAATGCTGCTTGCGCACCTTGAGACCTTCCCGCTGAAAAAAATTGTTTTCGAGGTTTTTTCTGCGATCGGCACGGTAGGCCTGTCCATGGGAATAACGCCGCTGCTTTCCTGCGCTTCGAAATGGACGCTGATCCTGTGCATGTATATCGGGCGGGTTTCTCCGGGCATTATCGTCATACTGATCAACAACCGCGATCAGGAAAAAGAAGACATCATTCTTGGCTAAGCGGCCCGCGGCTTCACTCGCCATTACCGCACCACCGGCCAAGGTTAAAACGGCTCCACGAACTCCCGGAAGACGCTGTTGGAAAGATAAAGCCCTTCAGAAGAAAGCCGGACGGCATGGCCGGTCCGCTCAAGCAGGCCGGACGCCTCCAGTTCCTCAAACTGCCGGGCAAAAGCGTCTTCCATTTCGGGCGTGACGGTTATGCCGCATAACATCCGCAATCCCAGTATGATACGCTCGCCGAGCGCGGCTTTGCCCGCCAGCCGCTCGTGAAACCGCACAGCCGGAGAAACCGCGCGCGACGGACAGATGCTCCCGCGCACCGCAATATGACCTCCTGAAAACGCGCCCAGATATTCGTCCAGCACGGCGGTATTGACCGTGCGCTCTCCGCGCAGATAAGACGCGGCGGAACAGCCCAATCCCATATATTCTCCTCCGCGCCAGTAATTCATGTTATGGGCGGACTGGCGGCCCGGCAGCGCGAAATTTGAAATCTCGTAATGCTCATAGCCCGCGGCGGCAAGCAGTTCGCGGGCGGCATCATACTCGGCGCGCGCGAGCTCGTCGTCCGGCGCGACGCCGCTGTCATGAAATAACGTGCCTTCCTCCACGCTGAGCGCGTAAAGCGAAATATGCTCCGGTTTCAAAGCCGCAAGCCTTTTAAGCTCCGCGCGGAAAGCGGTTTTGCCGCGCCGGGCGACTCCGGTGATCAGGTCGGCGTTGATATTGTCGAATCCGTTTTTGCGAAGCGCGGAAAACACGCGCTCGAAATCCGCGCCGGAATGCGCGCGGCCGAGGAATTTAAGAACCGCGTCGTCGAAAGACTGAAGGCCCAGGCTCACCCGGTTAAACCCGCCGGTTTTTACCGCCCGGATTTTCTCCGCCGTGAAAGTTTCCGGGTTGGCTTCGAACGTGCTTTCCGAAAATCCGCCCGGCGCCTTGAAATGCGCTGCGATAACAGCGCAAAGTTTTTCTATCCGCTCCGCGCTGAGCAGGCCCGGCGTGCCGCCGCCAGCATACAAAGTGTCCGGGGCGATACGCGCGCCGTCCGGCGCGTAAAACCCGGCTTCGCGCTCCAGAGCGGCGAGATATTCGCCGGCCTGGTCCAGCCGGTCAGCGAACGAGACGAACGAGCAGTACGCGCATTTGCGCGCGCAGAAGGGAATGTGGATATACAGGCCGGCCATATTCCATTATCCCAAATTTACCCGCCGCCATAAACAAAAAGCCCCGGCTCGCAATGAGCCGGGGCTTGACCGCAAAACAGCGGTTATTTCTTTTCCACCAGCTTGTCGCCCAGTTTATTAAGCGTTTCAAACAGATTGACGGGGATCGGGAACAGCGTAGTTGAATTGTTCTCGGTCGCTATTTCAGACAGGGTCTGCAGATACCGCAGCTGGATCGCCGCCGGGTTCTGGCCCAGAATGATGGCGGCTTCAGCCAGTTTCTGCGCCGCCTGCTGTTCGCCTTCGGCGTGAATTACTTTGGCCCGTCTTTCCCGTTCGGCTTCGGCCTGACGGGCGATCGCGCGCTGCATCTCCTGCGGCAGGTCCACATTCTTTACCTCTACGCTAGACACTTTAATGCCCCACGGCTCGGTATGCAGATCAAGAATCTGCTGGAGGCTCTTGTTGATTTTGTCGCGGTTGGCAAGCAGATCGTCGAGCTCTTCCTGGCCCAGGATACTGCGCAGCGTCGTCTGCGCCAGCTGGCTGGTGGCGTAAATGTAGTTTTCCACATTAAGAACCGCCGCCTGCGGGTCAACCACCCGGAAATAGATAACGGCGTTGACGCGGACGGATATGTTGTCGCGCGTGATCACATCCTGCGGCGGCACGTCCATCACCACCACGCGGGTGCTCATCCGGAACACCTGCTGAATGCCGGGAATCACAAAAATGAGCCCCGGCCCCTTGACTCCGCTGAACCGCCCCAGCGTAAGCACCACGGCGCGCTCATATTCGTTAAGCACGCGCAGGCACATGAAAACAAAAACTATCACTATTATCAACAGAAGACCCATATCACACTCTCCTTTTAACCCGCTCAGTTTAACTTCATATTGCGCATGATGCCAGGCAGCGCCTTCACACCCTGATCCGGAAACAGGCGTTTATCAGGCGCGCCACAACAGCAGTCTAGCAAAATAACGCCGCCGCGCCAAATGCGGCGGCTCTGGATCGCGCGCACGCAAAAACACCGCCTTTACTCCGCCGCCGATAAAATTTACAATACTGATCATTATGAAAAACCAGCTAAGAACCGTCATTGCCGCGTTCATTGTTTTCTCCGGGCCGGCATTCTGTTCAGACACCGTTGCGCCCGCGGAAAAAATCATTTCCTGTTCCGCGGAAATGGATGTGGTTTCAAAGTATGTCTGGCGGGGAATACCGCTTTCCGCAAAAGAAGCCTATCAGCCGTCGGTTAATATCGCCGCTTACGGGTTCAATGCGAACATCTGGTTCAATTACAGCGTGGAACAGCCAAATTTCAACAAATTCAGCGAGGCGGATTTGAATTTTTTCTATGAACGGGAATGGGCGGGCCTGGTCATAACACCCGGATACGTTCAGTATGCCTATCCGGCCGCTTTGCCTTATGGCGAAGGCTATATCAAACTGTCCTGTCCGCTCGGTTCCGTCAGCGTTTTCACGAGCCAGAACATATCCGTGCTGGGCACTTACGCGCCGGGCGCGTATTACGGCGACGCCGGCCTGAGTTACGGCAGGACGACGCAATCGCTTGACTGGAAAATTTCCTCCTCGCTAGGCTGGGCAAACGGCAAATTCAACGCCGTGAATTATGTCGGCGGCGCGGGCGGTATATACGGGCAGAGCGCGTTTAACATGATCGCGCTGGACGGGTCCGCCACCTTCCGGCCGCAGGAAAGCCTATACATAAGGCCGCACCTTGCCTATTACCGGACGCTGTCAGGCGGACTGCGCGACGCCATGTCCGCTTCCGCGCTGCAGCGCGACAACCTTGTTATCGGCATCGCAATCGGCGCCCTGTTCTGAACCTGGCCTGCGCGCCCGCACGTCGCTGGCCGGGCGGCTTGCGCGACGGCACGCCCCCGGCGTGCGCTCTTGTAATCCGTGCCATAAATTTGTTTAATATATACGCTTAACAGCTGGATTGCCGCGGTAGCTCAGTGGTAGAGCAATGGTCTGAAAAACCATGTGTCGTTAGTTCGATCCTAACCCGCGGCAATCCATTTTTCTGCCTTTTTACGGAAGTTTAACCTATCCGCTGTTGAAAAAATTACCTTTTTGCTATACTTACAGTATGAATAAAACTATCCTGATTGTAGATGACGACGAAATTATCAGGACTCTCGTTTCCGAAATCCTCAAGGCCGCCGGATATCGGACCGATACCGCCATCAACGGGCGCGACGCGGTTGACAAAACTCTTGTCAGTTCGCCCGATTTAATCCTGCTCGATATAGTCATGCCGGAAATGAACGGTATTGACGCCTGCCGCGCGCTGAAAGCGAACCCCGCGACAAAAAACATTCCGATCATAATGCTCAGTTCCGCGGGACAGATCACCGAAATCGAGGAAGCCCTGTCCGCCGGCGCGATCACTTATGTGGCCAAGCCGTGCGAACGCGACCGGATAATTCACATCATAGAAGACACTCTTAATCCGCCAAAAGAAGCCGAATGGCTTAAAGTGCAGCGGCCGAAAAAATCCTGAGCCGGCATTTGCGCGGAACCGGCGCTCCTGCCTAAAAAAATTCAGCCCCCCGATAAATAATTATCGGGGGGCTTTGCGCCGTATCGGCAGATTATTAATGCACCCGCAGCAGCGCGCCGTTGAGATACGCGGTTTCCGGCACGCCCACCCGAACAGGATGGTCCTTCGCCTGCATCCCGGTCCACAGCAGCGTGGCGCGCCGCCCGCTGCGCGCGGCGGCGACGTTTATGATATCCATGAACGCTTCGCGGCTGACGTGATGCGAGCAGGTGAACGTAGCCAGCAGTCCGTCCTCCGGCAGGCCGGTAAACGCGGCGGCGTTGAGCATGATGTAATGCTGGCGCGCCTGCGGGAAATTCTTGCGGCCCTTTACGAGATTGGGCGGATCAAGCACCACGAAATCCGGCATTTCGGGAAGCTCGCCTTTTTTAAGAGCGGACAGCGCGCGTTCCGCGTCCTCGCGGTGAAACACCGCCCTGTCGGCCACTCCGTTCCGTTCGGCGTTTTTGGAGGCGAACTCAACCGCCTGCGCCGACGAATCTATCCCGAACACTTTTTCCGCGCCGCATTTTGCCGCCTTGATGCCGAACCCGCCCGCATAAGAATACAGATCAAGCACGACGCGCCCTTCAAAATACGGAGCGAGCGCGTCGCGGTTGTCGCGCTGGTCATAATAGAACCCGCTTTTCTGGCCGGACATCAACGGCACTTCGTATGCCACGTCGCCCTGCTCCACAACCGCTGTTTCGGGAAATTCGCCTTCCGGCGCGGCCGGCAGGGTGGACAATCCCTCCAGTTCCCGGAACGGGCTTTCGTTATTGAAGTGAAGGCCGGCGGGCTTGAAAATCTTTTTCAGCGCGGCGGTTATTTCCGGCTTGTGCAGTTCCATTCCCGCCGACTGGATATTAACCGCCAGATAATCGCCGTACCGGTCAACAATAAGCCCGGGCAGGCAGTCCGCCTCGCCGTAGCATACACGGCAGAACTTGCGATAGCCCATGTCCGACCGGTAATCGTAGGCCGCGCGCAGGCGCGCCTGAATGAAATTGTCCTCCAGCTCCACGCCCGGCGCGGTGAGCAGGCGCACCGCTATCAGGCTGTGCGGATTGAAATACCCGGTACCCATGTCACGGCCTTCGGCGGACATTACGCGGCACAACCCGCCCGGCTCGGCTTTCCGGTCGAACGGCTCCAGCTCGTTCGAAAATACCCAGCAATGCCCGTGCGCGATACGGCGTTCCTCGCGCGCTTTAAGTTTAAGTTCCGGCAGATTAGCGGTTTTTTCCATGTTATCCTCGCAACAAAACAACCTTGACGCTGAATTTTCCCGGCCGGAACAATTAGCAACCGCGTTTTCACCGCGACGTTTGCGCCTGGCAATTTCAACATACCACCCGGCGCAGCCGCCGCGCCATGCGCGTTCAGCCCCGTCGGCGGGACACCTGGCCGGACGCTGCCGCCCGGCAAAGCTCTATTCTTCCTCCGGCTCCGCGCCTTCGCCCGGCTTGATCGGAGAACCCGGCACCGTCAGCGGAATATTATCGGCGCACAGCGGGCATTTGTGCGGAGGATAAACCTGAAGCGGATAAGACAGCAGCGCCCGCACCGGCACGGTCAGCGCGAGATCACCGGTGGAACGGTCCACAATACCCGCCACGCCGATAACTTTCGCGCCGTAACGCTGGGCCAGCACCACCGCCCGGCTGGTCAGGTTGCCGGTCGTGATGACATCGTCCACGACCAGCACCCTGTCGCCGGACTCTATTTTGAAGTTGCGTTTGAGGATAAGCCCGCCAGGCGTTTTTTCCGCGTAAATCGCGCGGCAGCGTTTAACCCGCGCCACCTCCTGGGCTATCACCGCGGTGCTG
>JAQVSV010000004.1:0-54748 GCA_028700325.1 Elusimicrobiaceae bacterium
GTTTTGATGGCGTTATTGGCGGGGGGGGCTTTGGCGGGATCCGGTGCGGTTATGCAGGGCGCGTTGCGGAACCCGCTGGCGGATCCTTACATATTAGGCACTTCGGCGGGCGCGGCGGTGGGTTTTATGCTGGCGGCGCTGGCGGGACTGACGAACGGTTCGCCGCTGTTTTATCTGGTTACCGGGCTGGGCGCGTTTTTTGCCACTGCGGCCAGTTATTTCCTGGCGCGGGTGAAAGGCCGCGCGCCGGGCGTTAATCTTCTGCTGGCCGGGGTGATTGTAAACAGTTTTCTGGGCGCGGTGATACTGCTGCTCTTTACCGTTTTGCGCAACGAAGGTTTTTCGGTTCTGATATTCATGATGGGCAGCGTGACCGAAGGCAACGGGCCGTTGTGGGTGTATGCGGGTCTGCTGTTTGTTCTGGGCGCGGTTGCCGGGTATCTGCCCGCGCGCGCGATAGACACGCTCGCCCTGGGCGAGGACAAGGCTTTTGCGCTGGGCGTTAATCCTGAAAAACTGAAACTGCTGATGTTCGGGTCGGCCGCGCTTATGACCGCGGCGGCGGTCGCCGTAAGCGGAGTGATCGGGTTTGCGGGGCTGATTGTTCCGCATGCGATGCGGATTTTCATGGGGCCGGGGCATAAAAAACTGTTTCCGGCATCGGTTTTGTGCGGAGCGGCGTTTCTGGCGGCGATGGACGCAATCGCCCGCAGCGTCGCCGCGCCGGCTGAAATACCTGTTGGTATTCTGACTGCGCTTTGCGGCGCGCCTTTTTTCCTTTATGTGATGCGGAAACAGTGCGGGGAGTACCGGTTCTGATGGGAATACTGCGCGCCAGGAATCTGTGTTTTGCCTACAGCGCGGTTCCGGTGCTGAAAAATGTCAGTTTCCGGCTTGAAAAAGGCGCGTTTCTGGCGGTTACCGGTCCGAACGGGTCGGGCAAAAGCACGCTGCTTAAACTGTTGGCGGGCCTGCTCGCGCCGCAAAGCGGAGAAGCGCTGTTGAAAGGAACACCGGTTGCCGCATACAGTCCGCGCGCCCGGGCCAGTATCGCCGCGCTGGTACCGGCTTCCATGCAGATGCCTTTTGATTTTACCGTGTATGAAACGGTTTTCATGGGTCGCGCCCCTAAAATGGGATGGTGGGGCGGCGCGCGTGAAAGCGACAGCCGGGCTGTTGAATCCGCTATTTTGCAACTGGGGCTTGCCAGCCTGCGGAACCGGGCGGTCAATTCACTTTCCAGCGGCGAACAGCAGAAAGTTTTTATTGCGCAGGCGCTGGCTCAGGAGCCGGAAATTCTGTTTCTTGACGAACCCACTTCGCACCTGGACATCACCTGCCAGACGGGCGTTTTTGAGCTGCTGGAAAGTCTTTCGGAAAGCGGGGTCGCCATTGTGGCGGTAACCCATGATATCGCGCTGGCCGCCAGATACTGCAATGAAATTCTGCTGCTTAAGGACGGGTCTGTTTACGCGCAGGGCAGTCCCGCGGCGGTTATAACCGAAACCGCTTTAACTGATGTTTACGGAATTCGCGCCGAACTGCGCCATGCCAAAGCCGGTATTTCCATTGATATTATAGGTACTTCCGATGGTGTTTTCGCGGATTAATCCGTATCTTTTGATAGCCAGCTCTTCTTTGACGACCGTAAAGCCTGCCTAAAAAGCATTATTGACGAACCTGGAAATTTCTGTTATACTTACCGGTAGGTAATATAAGGTTAATGGCAGGAAAAAAATGTCTTCAGCGGAAGAAAATTTAAAACCACGCGAGATACGCGAGAAACTGCTCCATGCGGCTTTTGAGCTGATAGCGGAGAAAGGCATTGACGCAGTATCCGTGCGGGAAATTGTGGAACGGGTGAATGTTTCCAAACCCGTGCTGTACTACTATTTTAAGGATAAGGAAGACCTTTGCGCCCAGCTGTTTGCCGAAGTGAAAATTCATGTTGATGAACTGTACGCCGAGCGCAAGGCATCGGGCCTCAGCCTGCGGGAAATCATAGAAGGCAAGTTCCGCCATGAAATTGAGGATATGCGCAGAACTCCTCAAATCTCCAAGCTGATTATACGCACCATAGGCAATGATAACAGGGACCGGCTTGGCCAGCTGCTCTGCGATATCCAAAACACCGGGCGGAACATGATGCTCAAGATTCTGGGCGAGGCGGAAGCCAACGGCGAGATCCGCAAAGGCAGTGCGCAGACGATCGAGTTTATGGTGCACGCCGTATCGTTGAACCTGCTTTTCATGTCTTCGCACGGGAAAATGAGCGATATCCCCGGCGATTTTCCCGAACGCATGACCCAGCTGATTTTGAATGGAGTGCAGCCTTGATTATGAAACCCATACACGCATTGTCGGTTTTGCTGTTATTTGTTCCCGCCATTACAGCGAAGGATTTGCCTGTGCAGGATATTAGTATTGAACAGGCCGTTGTTCTGGCGCTTGAAAACAACACCTCGGTTGTTGACGCGCAGTACACGAGCGATATTTACGAGGCGCAGATCAGGGAATACAAATCCTATGCCTATCCGTCGGTAACGCTGAGCGCCGGGTATACCCGCAATCTGAAAAAATCAGCTTTTTTCATGGCGGGCCAGAAGATTTACACTTCGAACGACAATGCCTATTCCGGCAACATTCAGCTGGACCAGATCGTCTGGGGCGGCGGCAAGGTCAGGGCGGCGATAAAGATGTCGGAAATCCTGTCGGAACAGGGGCAGACCAATACCGAGATTTTAAGGCGCCAGGTGGCGCGGAGCGTGCGGCAGATCTGCTACAACATCATGGCGGCGTCCGCCACGGTGGAAATAGAAAGCGAGGCTTACACGCTGGCCAATCTGCATCTTGATGAAATGCGCGAGAAATTCGACAAAGGGCTTGTAGGCGATATAGAAGTCACCCGGCAGGAAGTGGAGGTTTCCAACAAGGTTCCTGCTGTCATTGAGGCCGAAAACCTCGTGGAAACAGGGCTGTTGAGCCTTAACACCCTGCTCGGGCGCGACCCGCAGAACCCTATCAATATAACCGACACCATAACGAAAACCCTTGCGCCGGAACCGGAACTGGACGAACTTTACGCGCTTGCGCTGCAGAACCGGACCGAGCTGAAAGCGTCGAAGCTGGCGATCGAAATGGCGAAAGCCCAGATGAAACTGAAAAAAGGCGGTTTTTATCCGGACATCTATGCTTTCATGCTGAGCGGCTACAGTGCCAGCACAGACAAGCTTACGCCTGACAGCAACGAGTATAACTTCTCCACCTCAGCGGGATTAAACCTCAGTTATCCGCTGTTTCAGAGCGGCAGGACGGTGGCGCAGGTCAAACAGGCGGATCTGGCCTATCAGCAGAGCATTGAAGATGACGCGAATCTGGTGCGGCAGGTAAAATCCGAAGTGAAGCAGGCGTGGCTGGATTACCGGCAGGCGTTGCGGCGGGTCAATTCGCAGCTCAAATCCACCGAGCAGGCGAGAAAGGTTGTGCATTCTGACAATCTGCGCTATCTGCAGGGGCTGGCAAGCCAGCTGGAGCTTAATGACGCCACTTTGGCGCTTAACAAGGCGCAGCTATACTATGTAACAGCGATGCGCGACGCGTTTGTCGCGCTGGCCCAGATCAAATGGGCGACCGGAGAATAACTATGAAAGCAATTAAAACTAATATACTGGCACTGCTTGCGGGAGTTTCGGTTCTGGCCTGCGCCGGGTGCGGGAACGGAAACGGAAGCTCTCTAAATGATCTGGAAACCAGCGTGTTCACCGTAAAAACCGGCGTGGCTGAACGCAGAACGCTTGAAAACAGCATTATTCTGCCCGGTAACGCCAAAGCCTGGCAGGAAGCGGTGATATTTCCGCGCGCGGCTGGCAAACTGCGCCAGAATCTGCTTTCGGAAGGCGATTCCGTGAAGAAAGACCAGACGATTGCCCTGATCGAGCGCGATGAAGTGGGCGTGGTGCACAAGCCCATGGTGGTGCCGGCCACCATAGACGGGGTGATCGGCATGATCTATCAGGACGTGGGCACCAACGTCAGCATGCAGACTCCGATAGCGAGCGTGGTGAACCAGACTAAAATACGTATGAGCGTCAATATCCCGGAGCGCTATCTCGGCATGGTTTTCAAAGGCCAGCCCGCAAGCATTGAAACGGCGGCTTATCCCGGCAGGGTTTTCAGGGGCAGGATATACAAACTGAGCCCCGTAGTGGACGAGGCGAGCCTGAGCACCGTAGCCGAAATCCTTATAGACAACGGGGCCGGACTGCTTAAAACCGGCATGTTCGGGCATGTCTCCCTGATTTTGAAACGGCATGATGATGCCGTGGCTGTGCCGCTTGACGCGTTGGTGACGGAGGAAGGGCAGAAATATGTGTTTCTTGCCGACAAGGATAACCGCGCGGTGAAAATCGCCGTTACCGCCGGCATAGAAACCAGGGATTACATCGAAATTGTCAAAGGCATCAGGCCCGGCGACAGGATCATAGTGTTCGGGCTGTATGGTTTGCAGAACGGCAGCCGCATAAAAATAGTTTCCTGAGCGGTGTCTGTCTGCTGAGGCGGCTCCATTTCAGTTTATAACGAGTACCGCGGGATCAAATTACTATGAAATTAACCCATTTGTGCATTAAACGTCCGGTGATGACGGTCATGATGATTCTGACCATTGTGGTGCTGGGCATATTTTCTTTTGTCAGGCTAGGCATTGATCTTTATCCGAACGTGGAATTTCCGTTTGTGCTGGTCAATACGGTGCTGGCCGGTTCCGGCCCGGAAGAAATAGAAACCTCGGTGACGAAGATTATCGAGGAGGGCGCCAACACCATTGAAGGCATTGACGAGATGAACTCGTACAGCGCGGAAGGCGTTTCGACCGTGATGATCAAGTTCGACATGGAAAAAAACGTTGACGTGGCCGCTCAGGACGTGCGCGATAAGGTGGCCGGTGTCCAGCGCGATCTGCCCGACGGGTTTGAGCCGCCGGTGATCAGCAAGCTGGAAATGGGCGCGATACCTGTTCTTAATATCGCCGTGTACGGCGACCGGGGGCTGGTTGATCTCACCGAAATCACGCGCAAGAAAATCAAGGAGCAGCTGGAGAATGTGGGCGGAGTGGGTTCCGTGGATATGATCGGCGGGCGCCAGCGCGAAATCCATATAGTGGTGGATCCCGTGCGGCTTTCGGCGCTCAACATCTCGATCAAGGATTTGAAAGAGGCGGTGCAGCAGCAGAATATCGAAATCCCCGGCGGGCGAGTCGAGCAGGAAAGCCGCGATTACACGCTGCGTACGCTGGGCCGCATCAAATCGGTGCGGCAGTTTAATGACATTGTGATCAAAACGGTCAACAGTTCCCCGATCCGCATTTCCGATGTGGCGCGCGTGGAGGACACCGGCGAGTATATGACCGACGCGGCCTATTTCAACGGCCAGCCGTGCGTGAATGTGGAAGTGGTCAAGCAGTCCGGTTCCAACACGGTGGAAGTGGTGAGGCGGGTCAAGGACAAACTGGCCATCATCACGCCGTATCTGCCGGGCGGAGTGCGTTACAGCATCGTGGCGGACCAGAGCGTATACATAAAAGCGTCGGTTTCCGCCGTTGAGGAGCATCTTGTGCTGGGCAGCATTTTTGCGGCGCTGGCCGTGCTTCTGTTTCTGGGCGACTGGCGTTCCACGATCATTTCATCGCTGGCGATACCGACTTCCATTATCGGCACGTTCACCATCCTCGATCTGCTGGGCTTTACCCTTAACAATATCACGCTGCTCGCGCTGACCATCGCCGTGGGCATAGTCATTGACGACGCCATAGTCATGCTTGAAAACATCTACCGGCATATGGACGAATACGGCAAAACGCCGCTTAAAGCCGCGCTGGAAGGCGCCGATGAAATTTCGTTCGCGGTTATCACCATGTCGGCTTCGCTGCTTGTTATTTTCATTCCGCTGGCGTTCATGAGCGGAATCGTGGGCCGGTTCTTCAAAAGCTACGGGCTGACCATCGCCGGCGCGATTGTAATAAGCACTTTCGTGGCGCTTACGCTTACGCCAATGCTGTCGTCGCTGTTCCTGAAAGTGAAACACGGCGCGAAAGGCCGGCTGGAAAAATTCACCGACCATGTAAACGACAGCCTTGCCCGGCCTTATATCGCCGCGCTCGAGTGGGCGCTGGCGAACAGGTGGAAAATGATCCTGCTTTTTATCGGGATATCGCTGTCGGCCCTGCCGATGCTGAAGGGGATCGGCAAGGATTTCGCTCCGCAGGAGGACACTTCCCAGTTCATAGTCAACATCAACGCGCCGGAAGGCACCAGCATCAGAAAGATGCAGAAAATAATGCGGCAGCTGGAAGGCGAGATCAAAACCATGCCGCATATTCTCAATCTGCTGACCACGATAGGCATTTCAAACGGGTTTCAGTCCGCGTCTTCCAACCAGGCCAGCATTACGGTCGAGCTGGTGGATGTGACAAAGCGAAAAGAGGGGATGGCGCAAATCATGTCCGCCGTGCGTAAACTTTTCGGAAAATACAAGGAACTGCGGATGTCGGTCAACGTGGCCGGCGGATTCGGCGGCAATGAAAAACAGATGGAATTCATGATTTCCGGGCCTGATCTGAATAAATTGCGCGAATATGCCGACGCGGTGGCTGCCAGGCTGCGCAAGACGCCGGGTTTTGTGGATGTGGATCTGAGCGTTTCATTCGCCAAACCTGAATATACGGTGGAAATTGACCGTGAGAAGGCGCACGGCCTGAAAGTGAAAATATCCGATATCGCCAACGCGCTGCGCACGATGGTCGGCGGCGAGGAGGATATCACCAAATATAAGGAAGGCGAGGAGCTTTACGAGGTGCGTATCCGCGCGGAGGCGGAGATGCGCAACTCCATTGAAACGATTTCGGCAATGGCGATTCCCACGGAGGACAAAAAACTTGTCCGGCTTGACAGTGTGGCCACCATCAAGCCGGCGTTCGGTCCCACGCAGATCGAGCATACCGCCCGGCTGCGCCGTGTCACCGTGGAATCGAACCTCGAGGGCGTGCCGCTTAACAGGGCTTACGATATTTGCCGGGCGGAGTTTGCGCTGCAGAACGCGCCCAAGGAATATGTCGCCATGCCGCGCGGAAAGGGCAAGGAACTGCAGAAGATGCTCGCCAGTTTCGTGACGGCGTTTGCCATGGCGTTCATCTTTATTTACCTGATTCTGGCGGCCCAGTTCGAGAGTTTTATTTATCCCGTGTCCATCATGTCGGTGCTGCCGCTTACGATACCATTTGCGATTATCACCCTGTTTATTTCCCGCGAGCCGCTGAGCATGTTCAGCATATTGGGCATTTTCATGCTGGTCGGGATCGTGAAGAAAAATTCGATCCTGCAGATTGATTATACCAACACCCTGCGGGCCAAGGGCTATAAACGCTACGACGCCATGCTGTCCGCCAACAAGACCCGCCTGCGGCCCATTCTCATGACCACGCTGACCATTATCGCGGGCATGCTGCCTACCGCGCTGAGCAAGGGCGCGGGCGCGGAAGTGCGCGGCAGCATGGCATGGGTCATTATAGGCGGGCAGGCGCTGTCTTTGTTTGTGACACTGCTTATGGCGCCGGTCATGTATTCGGTAATGGATGATTTCCAGCAGTGGCTTGAGAATAAATTCAACATCAAACTGCGCCGCGACCAGCTGGATTTCGAGTGCGTGGAGCGCGAGTGCGAGCGGGAAGCCCAGAAAATAAAGGATGAGCTGCTTAAGAAATCCCAGCATGTGATGTGATCTGAAATCGTCAGTCCGGGCCGGCAGTTTCTGCGGCGCGGCGGCGGTTTCCCTCCGAAAGACCGGGCGGCTTAGGCCGTCCGGTCTTTTTCCGGAAACATTGCCGCGTGCTTGTTGCGGTGCATCCAAAACGGGTAAACTGAATATATTATGGGACGTTTCGATTTGGTGCCGGACGATTCAAGCGAGCAAATCCATTACCGCAAAACCGGAAAGCGGCTTATGCGGCTTATCTGGTCGCGGCGGCGGGATTTTTTTATAACGGCGGGGTTTCTGCTGGTTACCGCCGCGGCGCAGCTGGCCGGCCCGCTGATCATACGGGCGGCGGTTGATAATTGTATCGTGCATGCCGATTATCCCGGCCTCCTGCGCGCGGTGTTTTGGTTTTGCGCCGTGAGCGCGGCGTATCTGGTATTCAGCTATATCATGACCGTCCGGCTTGAAGCGATGGCTCAGGCCATCATGCTGGAGCTGAAGAGGCGGATGCACAAAAAAATCCTGTCGCTTAAAATCGCCTATTTCGATGCGAATCCGCCGGGCAAGCTGGGCGCGCGCATCCAGTCCGACACGGAGCACCTGCGGCTGTTGTTTACGCAGACCGCGCTTTTGGTGTTTACCGACCTGATCATGACGGCTGTTACTTTGGCGGTAATGTTTTATTACAGCCCGAGGCTTTGCGCGGTGGTGGCCTGCACGCTGCCGGTGATAGTGGGCGTGTCGGCATACTACACGCACAAGGGCGGGCCTTTTATGATACGGGCGCGCAAAACCAATGCGGCCCTGTCCGGCTATATCGCCGAGGTGCTGGGCGGCGCGGCTACCCTGCAGGCGTATTTGCGGACGGGTGCGGCGGCCGCGCGGCATGAGCAGCTGGGCCGGGCCAAGTTTGAACAGGTGTACGCGGGTGACCGGCTGATGAATTTCGGCTGGGGGTTTCTGATGTTTATGCATCCCATGACAATCGCGCTCATTCTGGGGTTCGGAGGGGTGTGGGCACTGCGCGGGCTGGTGTCTTTGGGTGTGCTCACCATGTTCATCATGTATGTCGAGCAGCTGTTCCATCCGCTGCAGATGCTGGGCATGCATATGGCGACAGTGCAGAAATCGTTCGCCGCGGCCCAGCGTATTTTCGAGCTGCTCGACACAAAAGCCGAGGAAACCGACCCGCCCGCGCCGTTTGTTCTGAGTGAATTCCGGGAAGCGGTGGAATTCAAAAACGTATTTTTCCGCTACACCGATGACGGGCCGGAGGTGCTCCGGGATCTCAGCCTTTCCGTGCGGCGGGGCGGCCGCTACGCCATAGTGGGCGAAACCGGCGGCGGAAAAAGCACGCTGGTGAATCTGCTGCTGAAATTCTACGCGCCGCGCAAGGGTTCGATTACAATAGACGGGACCGACCTTTCCCGCCTCGATCGCGCCAATGTGCGCCGGATTATAGGCCTGGTGTCGCAGAACATCTATCTGTTCCCCGGCACGGTAATGGAAAACCTGAAGCTGATGGATTCGTCCGTCCCCGACAGCCGCGTCCGCGCCGCCCTCCGCGACGCGGGCCTGGAGGAGTTTTTCGCCCGGCACGGCCTGGACAAGGAAATCGCCGAGGGCGGAAGCAATCTTTCTCAGGGCGAGCGGCAGGTGCTTTCGATAGCGCGGGCGATGGTGTCCGGCCCGGACATTATAGTGCTGGACGAGGCGACATCCTCAATTGATCCCTATACCGAGCGGCTTATCCAGACCGCCATGGAGCGGCTTTTTAAAAACAGGACAGCCATAATAATAGCGCACCGGCTCGCCACGATACGTCATGCGGATACGATCGCCGTGCTTTCCGGCGGACGGATTCTGGAGCGCGGCACGCACTCCGAGCTGCTCGCAGCGGACGGGCTGTACGGAAAGTATTACCGGCTGCAGTTTGAACGGGGAGGCAAGGACTGATGTTTTTCGTTCTTAAATGGCTTGTCCCGTACTGGACGCGGCATCCCGCCAGGATCGCCGTGATTGTGGCGCTTGGCGTGCTCGGGTCGGCGCTGGGCACGGCGGTGCCGCTGTTCATCAAGGAAGTTATAGACGGATTGCAGCGGAATCTGTCCGCTCAGGTTATTATTAAATATGTGCTAATGCTGGCGGGCCTGGCGGTGGTGAACGGGGTTATAAATTTAAGCGCGATGATCCAGCGCGCGTGGATGAATTCGCGGATAGAATACGAGGTGCGCAATGCCGTTTTTGAGCATATTATGCGGCTCGACGCCGGGTTTTTCCGCCGGTTTTCCGCGGGCGATCTGCTCACCCGGCTGACCGACGATACCGAAACCAAACTGACCTGGTTCGCGTGCTCGGGCGTTTTCCGGGCGCTGCAGTCGGTGGTGCGGCTGGTTTTCGTGCTGGCGCTCATGCTGTGGCTTAACCCGAAACTGGCCTTGTGGGCGCTGGCGCCCGTACCGGTGTTTTTCATTGTGGTGAGAACCGGGCATGTGATAAGGCGAAAATCCGACAGTCTGCAAAAAGCCATGTCCGGCGCGTATGCCGCGCTGGATTCCTGTTTCAACGGCGTCAGGATCGTAAAAGCGAATCTGAAGGAAAGCGCGCAGGAGAAAATATTTGCCGGCATGGCTAAAACCCAGTGCGAAAAACAGCTTGATCTGACCCGCTCCAACGCGCTGATGGGCGCGCTTTTTTCGAGCGTCGGCTATTTGTGCATGATATCGGTTCTGCTGGGCGGCGGCCGGATGGTTATTGACGGGCGCACGGGGCTGGGCGAACTGATGGCGTTTTATTTTTTCGCGCAGATGCTTGTAATGCCGCTGATAGATTTGAGCAATTTTGCCGTGTCGGGCAGATCGGCCGAAGCGTCCATAATGAGGCTGCAGGAACTGCTGTCCGCGCGTTCCGCTCTGACAGCGGCGCACCGTCCGCGCCAGCTGCCCGCCAGGATAGCCGAACTGGAATTTAAGAATGTATCGTGTTACGCACCCGCGTCCGGGCATAAGTTGCTGGACAAAATTTCGTTCCGCGCCGAGGCGGGCCAGCGGATAGCCGTGGTGGGCCGGATCGGCTGCGGCAAAAGCACGCTTTTAAATCTTGTGCCGAGGCTGATGGAATATGACGAGGGCGAGATCACGGTCAACGGAATTTCCGTGCGCGAATTTTCCGTTGAAGGGCTGCGTTCCGTTACCGGCTACGCGCCCCAGAACGCGGTGCTGTTTTCGGAAAGCGTGCGTGATAACATAGAGATGGGCAGGCCGCTTGAGCCGGCCCGGCTGGCCCGCGCTTTGCATATAGCGCAGCTGGAGGGCGAACTGCCCCGCCTGTCAGGCGGGCTGGCGGCTGTGGCCGGCACAAAAGGTTCTATTCTGTCGGGCGGCCAGCGCCAGCGCGTTTCCGTGGCCCGCGCCGTGGCGGCAGGGCCGCGCATTCTGGTCTTGGACGACTGCGCTTCCGCGATGGACGCGGGCACGGAAGCCAGCTTCTGGGCCGCGCTGTCGGCGGCGATTCCGGGCGCGATCTGCCTGATGGCCACGCATCGCACCCGGACCATCGCGGCGGCTCATCATATTCTGGTGCTTGACAGCGGGCGGATCGTGGAGCAGGGCCGCCACGACGCGCTTATGGCGGCCGGGGGACTTTACCGGAAAATTTACGAACATCAGAAACTGGCCGAGGAATTCGAGCAGCAGCTGGGCTGACGGTTTTTTTTCTGAATTCTGATCTCGACACCTTTTTCGCCGGCAAAGCCGAACCGCCGCAGGCGAAATGGCGGAGAAGGCGGGCGCGCTGGCGGGCGCTGAAATACTTAAGTGGCCGGGTCGTGCGGTTAGTCCGCGCCGGCCGGGCCGGTTAGTTAGCCAGTTGCCGGGCGACTTGCCGCAAGGCCTCGTAGAAAACGGTTTTGCGCAGGGCGGCGGGGTTGCCGACCGAGGCGTCCCACGCGCTGTCGTGCGGGATTTTCGCCAGCGAGACAAATTCCGCCGGCAGCGGTTCCGAATTTTTATCAGTGAAATTTTCGATAATGCCTGCCGGTTTCAGCCCCATCGCGCCAAACAGCGCCGCCGCCCTCGCAAGCGACTGGCGCGCCAGCGCCGACGGCGTGGTGACGGGCAGCAGTTTCGCCCGACGGAAATATTTCACCGAGTCGAGCGCGGCGTCGGAAATGCCCGGCGGCATGTCTATAACCAGAAAATCCAGTTCACCCCAGCTGGTTACGGCGAGCAGTTCCAGTATCGCGGAGCTGGCGTCGGCGCCGCGCAGCGGCGCGGCCCGTTCAGCCGTGAAAAAACTGAGGCTCATGAACGCTATTCCTTCGACCAGCGGAGGTTTAAGGCCTTTTATCTCTTCCGGGAAAGCGTTTCGCGCGTTCAGGATTATATGGTCGGATGCGCCGGTAAGATCAAGGTCCAGCAGTCCGGTTCTGTAACCCAGTTCGCGAAATGCCATGGCCAGCGCGCACGCCGCCGAGCTTTTGCCGATTCCGCCTTTCCAGCCTGTGACCGCGATGATGGTTTTTATGCCGGCCAGTCGCTGTTGCACGACACATGCTCTGGGATCCAGTTTCATTTTTCGCCCCTGAGCTCCCGGATATGAACCCCGCGCCCGGCCGTAATTTCCAGATCCGGCCCGCCGCAGCGAGGACATTTGATGTAAATGCCCGCCGTTTCCGGCACGAAATGTATCGCTTCCGATTCTGACGGCGGCAGTTTCTCCCGGCCTGCGTACTGGATTTTTGAACCGCAGGCGCGGCATTTGAATTCCGCTTTTTCGCGCTCGAAAACCGGCACGCTGGCCGCCATCAGCGCGCCCGCGTCAGCCTTGAGTTCGTTATAGATGTCGCGGCAGCAGGCTTCGTCGGCGTTCTGCAGATCGCCAAGCACTATCACCACTTCGTCCACCTTTTTCAATCCGTTCTCCTGCGCGTACCGCCCGGCGCATTTGAGCAGAGCGTCAACCAGAGCCCATTCGTGCATTGTTTTATCCTGACCCGCAGAAGTTATTTAACCTGCACGCTTATGAACATCGGCACGCCGCCGCGGGTCACGTCGAACACCACGCCGTCGGCAAGGTCGAGTTTGCCGCAGGCGCGCTTGAGCTCGGCGACCGTGCGGGTTTTCGTGTTGTTGATACTGTTTATGATGTCGCCGCGCTGAATGTAGCCGGCGAGCGGCGAGCCGGTTTCAAAACCGGTTACGGTCACTCCGTTTTGCGCGGCGGAAAAAATCAGCCCTTTCCAGCGGTACTCTTCGGGCGTGGAGCCTGCTTCCGGCGCGTAAGCCTGCGCCGCCATGCCCGGCGCCTTGCCGAGCGTCAGCGTCAGCTTCAGCTGCCGGTTGCCGCGCACTATCGTGACCGCCAGCGGCATTCCGGGCTTGCGTTTCGCGATCAGCTCAACTACCTGGGTGGGCGACTGTACCGGCATGTCGTCGCACGCTATTATCAGGTCGCCCCGGCGCAGGCCGCTTTTTTCCGCCGGAGAACCCGCCACGACCGAGTCAACCAGCGCGCCCAATCCGGCGTGCAGGCCCAGCTGCGTAACCAGCACCCGGTTCAGCGGGATAAGCCGCACGCCTGCCCAGCCGGGCGAGGTGTTGCCGCCCTGTTTGAGATCAGGCAGCACTTTAAGCACTTCGGTGGACGGAATGGCGAAGCCTATGCCCGCGAATCCGCCTGACGGCGTGAAAATGGCCGAGTTTATGCCTATCACCTCGCCGTTGATATTTAAAAGCGGGCCGCCCGAGTTGCCCTGATTGATGGCCGCGTCGGTCTGGATAATGTTGTCGTATTTCCGCTCGCCTATCATGATGCTCTGGCGCAGCGCCGAGATAACGCCTACCGTGACGGTCTGTGCCAGCCCGAACGGCGAGCCGATCGCTATGGTCCAGTGTCCCGCCCTGCTTTCGATTTGGGAGGCCAGAGTCAGAAACTGGAGCGGACCGTCCGGCTTGATTTTCAGAAGCGCGACATCAAGGGCGGCGTCCACTCCCGTTACCGCGGCGGTATATTTCCGTTCGCTTCCGTCGGGCAGCGTGCGGATGACTTCAAGCGAGTCGGCGTCCTCCACGACGTGCGCGTTCGTGATGATATAGCCGTCCGAAGAAATTATGAAACCGGAACCCATGCCCAGCTGCACCCGCTGCTGGGTCGCGCCGGCCGGCATTCCGTAGAAGAAGAACTGGGGCACCAGCGCGTTGCGCATGTTGCGGATACTGACGACGGCGGGCTTGCTTTTGTCCGCCACGGCGGAGAAAGTGTCCTGCAGTTCTTCCGCCGCGCCGGCTGCGTGCGCGGGCTGCGGCTGCACGCACGCCGCGAGCGCGGCTGACAGGAATATGCGGGTAATGCAATTGATTTTCATGAATCGCCTCCGGTATACGTTGCGGGAGCTGCCGCTATTTGTTTTTCTGCGGTTTGGCCGGTTGTTTGCGCCGGGGCGCGCGGACGGGACGCGCGGGCGCCGCGCCGTGTTTCGTTTCAGGTTCGGGCGCGTCGTCAGTCTGGGCGGGCGCGGCAGCGGTCTGCGCGCAATCCGCCTGCGCCGCCGGCAGTTCCTGCGCCGTCGCCAGCATGGCTTCTATATCGCGCGAAAGATCGAAATGGCTCATCCGCTGTTTTTCAACCGCGGCGGCCTCTTTTTGCAGAACGGAGCCGGAATCGTCGTCTATTATATCGCCGCCGGTCTGCAGCGCACGGGAAAAATTGTCCAGCGCGGCATTGATGAGCGTGACGGAGCGCTGGCGCAGCTCGGTTACGCCGGCCGTGCATTCTTCGCCTGTTACCGGGTTTTTATACATGACCGGGGAATCGAAAAACGGGCTGTCAAAGTGCTTCACTTTCGGATAACAGAGCCCGCGCACCGATTTGAAAGCGTTGATCGCGGCGGTGTTGATGAAATTTACAATGCTTACGCAATAGCGGTTCTGCGCCAGGTAGACGATTTTTGCGTGCGCGCGCAATGCCGTTTCGGCATGGCTTGCCGTGATGCCGTTGCCGTAAAACCGCGCCGCCAGCTCGTAAAACGGCTTGTTGTCCATTTCTTTGTCGCGCAGGAGCGCGAGCAGCGAACCGTGATTGGGCAGCCGGACGCTGCCGTAAAAGTACAGGTCCAGAAAAGTTTCAAGTGTCCGGTGCCGGGCGGCGGCGTCGCCCGCTATCGCGGGATCGAGGCTGCCGGAATCGCCGGAAAAATAATGGATGAACGGGTGAAAAATACCGTCTATGGCGATATGCGTTACCGCGCCGGCCAGAAACGCCATAGCGGGCGGCGTGAACAGTTCCCCGTAACGCGGCGCAGGCGCGCGGAACGGGCCGGTTATGTCCTCCACATGCAGGTTGCGCGCCGCGGCTTCATATCCGGCCGACCGGGGCATGAAAACCGGATAGAACATGCTGTCGTGCGCTATCGCGCCCAGCAGGTACATGTTGGGATATTCGACTATTATCTCGGAAATCCGGTCTTTTGCCGTCCAGCGGGCCCGGCGCACCTGTTCCGCGATGGTCCAGTGTGTGAATTCCTTTGGCATGATTACGCTCCTTGCTGCGGTCCGCCCGGCAGCACGATCTGTTCCAGTTCAAGCCTGATACCGTGTTTTTCAAGCACTTCCGCGCGTACCCGGCGGATCAGTTCCATGACATCAGTTGCCGTCGCGCCGCCCGTGTTTACAATAAAGCCGGCGTGCTTGTCCGACACCTGCGCGGCGCCGACCCTGAGTCCTTTCAGGCCTGCCTGGTCAATAAGCCGGGACGCGAAATCTCCGTCCGGGCGTTTGAAGACGCTGCCTGCGGACGGCAGCTCAAGCGGCTGTCTGGCTGCGCGGCCCGCCAAAATCCGCGCGCGGACCGCGCTTAGCGCAGCCGCATCTCCGGGTACAAGTTCCCATTCGCAGCCGGTGATGACAAAGCCTTCCAGCCCCGATACCCGGCGATAGCCGCAAATCAGTTCTTTTTTTAAAAAAACGCGTTCGGTTTCGCCGTCGGTGCTGACGGCGGATACTGAATGAAGCGAATCAAAAGTTTCCGCGCCGTGCGCGCCAGCGTTCATAAACGCCGCGCCGCCGGCACTGCCGGGAATGCCGGAAAGTTTTTCCAGCCCGCCCAGCCCCGCGGCGACCGCGCGGCGCGCAAGCCAGTCAAGCGGCGCGCCCGCGCCCGCCCGCAGGCGGGCGCCCGTTACGGAAACAGCGTAAAGCCCGCCGACGCTGCCGGCAGCCGGTTCCGGGTCCGGTTTCCACGGGGCGGCGCGTCCGGACGCGCCGCCAAGAGAACAGACCAGGCCTTCAAGTCCGGCGTCGCTCACCAGCACATTCGTCCCCGCGCCCAGCAGAGTGAGCGGAATACCGCGTTTTGCGGCGAAAGCCAGCATGGCGCGCAATTGCCGCGCGTCGGCCGGCAGCGCCAGCATTTCCGCCGGCCCGCCTATGCGGTAAGACGTGTAATCCGTCAGCGGCGCGTTGGCCAGCGCCGAGCCGTTAAACAGCGATAAAAAATCAGCTTTCCAGTTTGTCATGCGAAAGAAACGGCGGGGCGGAAAATTTCTCCGCCCCGCCGGAGGTGAAACTACAGGGTGGTCAGCACTTCGGAGATTTTCACGATGGCGTCATCAAGCTCTTTGCGGCTGATGATCAGCGGCGGCGCGAACCGGATCACGTTCGCGTGGGTTTCCTTGCACAGGAGTCCGCGCTTCATCAGCGCTTCGCAGAATCTGCGCGCGCCGCCCGCTTCGGGAAACAGTTCCAGCCCGATGAACAGGCCTTTGCCGCGCACTTCCTTGATGTGTCTGGATTTGATTTCCTGCAATCTCTTCAGAAAATACGCGCCCAGCTCGGCCGATTTCTCGACAAGTTTTTCATCCACAAGCGTTTTCAGCGCCGCCCGCGATACCGCGCAGGCCAGCGGATTGCCGCCGAACGTGCTGCCATGATCGCCGGGGTTGAACACGCCCAGCACTTCTTTTGAGCTGGCGACCGCAGAAATCGGCATTACTCCTCCGCCCAGCGCCTTGCCCATCACCACCATGTCGGGCCGCGCGTTTTCGTGCTCCCAGCAGAAGAGTTTGCCGGTTCTGCCGAACCCGGTCTGGATCTCGTCGCAGATGAACAGCACGCGGTTCTTTTTGCAGATTTCCGCCGCTTTTTTCAGGAATCCCGCTTCCGGCATGATAATGCCCGCTTCGCCCTGGATCGGCTCGACTATGAACGCCACGGTGTTTTTGCCGACCGCGTTTTCAAGGGCCTGCGCGTCGCCGTACCCGATGATGACGAAACCGGGCGTGAACGGGCCGAACCCGTCACGGTACTGGGCTTCTGTTGACATGGCGCAAATCGTCACCGTTCTGCCGTGAAAGTTATCCGCGCAGACGATGATTTCAGCCTTGTCGGCCTCCACGCCTTTCACTTTGTAGCCCCATTTGCGGGCGGCCTTGACCGCGGTTTCCACCGCTTCCGCGCCGGAGTTCATGGGCAGGGCTTTTTCATAGCCGGTAAGCTCGCACAGCTCCTTTAGCCAGGGGCCCAGCTGATCGTTTTCAAACGCGCGTGAAGTGAGCGTGACTTTGTCGGCCTGCGTTTTCAGCGCCTCGATTATTTTCGGGTGCCGGTGCCCGTGGTTGAGCGCGGAATACGCGCTTAACATGTCAATGTAGCGGTTGCCCTCGGGGTCTTCGACCCAGATGCCTTCCGCTTTTGTGATTACGATCGGGAGCGGATGGTAGTTGTGCGCTCCGTATTTGTCTGACATTTCCAGAATGGCGTTGCCCTTCACTGCTGTTGTCATAGTTGTTAACGCTCCTTATTTGTATTTCCTAAAATCTTGCGCCCAGCCCGGCCGTGAAGCCGTTGTTGCCGTGCAGCCAGCAATAACCGCCATAGATATAGGTGAGCGGAAAAGGCGTGATGTTCACGCCCGCGCTGAGCCGGGGTTTGGTTACGGTGACCGAATCGCCTGCCGCAACGGGCAGGCCCCAGCTGGATGGCACCTGCGCGGTCAGTTTCGTGCGGTCTATGCCTATGCCGATGAACGGTTTGACGAACGGGAGGTCAAAAGTGGCGGAAACCGACGCCGAGAGGTGATTAAGGTCCAATGAATCGTTTTTGAATTTGTCATAGAATATCCCGGCCATTATATCAGGCAGGAACTTGGCCAGTGTGTGTTTCATCACTCCGTAGCGCAGGCCGCCTCCGATAAGCGTATTGCCGGAATAACCAACCCCGCGCACGCAGGCTTCGAAATCGAACGGCAGGCCGATTGTGGCCTGCACCATGGGCACGGCGAACGTTTTTATCGAGGCGCTTTCCAGAATCGTGTCGCCTTTGCCGGGCGAGAACTGTCCGTTGACGGTAACACCCACGTCAAAGCCCGGAAAGCCGACCGCCGAACCGGTATGGAAATCGGACAGGCCAATCAGGCCTCCGAAATCCGCCGCGAACGGTTCCATCGCGTCTTTGGTCAGATTGTTCCTGAAATCATCGGCTATTGAGGCTTTTGCCGGCGCGGCCAGAACTGCGCTCAAGGCGATGGTCGTCATAATTACCAAGGTTTTTTTCATCAATGCGGTTTCCCCTTTAATCTGAAGTTTCATTACAGTTATATTAACATAAATGCCCATTTCAAAAAAGAGCGGCAGACCGGGATGACCGCACTTGAAAAATGCGCCTGCGAATTTTGCCGGGGTGCTGCATTTATTGCTATAATTAACGCAGTTGCCGCTAACAATGCCGCGATTGGGGCGTTGCCGGAGAGTTTTCCTGGCGGGGGGAAAAGCGGCGTTTTGCGCAGCGAGGGTATTGCCAGTATGAGCGAACGACGGCGCTTTCACAATTATATGGAAAATCTGGTGGAGGAAGAGTTGGAGCAGATTCTTTCCGAAAATCCGGATTTTTGTCGTTGCCGGCGGTGTGTAACCGATGTTATGGTGCTCGCGCTCAACCGTTTGCCGGCTAAATACGCCAGCACTCCGAAAGGTAATATATACGTTAAGCTCAGCACGATGGATCCGCAGCTTGAAACGGACGTGGTGCGCGAGCTTACTATTGCAATTGGAAAAGTTGCAAAAAATCCTCGGCATTAAAAAGGGAAAACACATGGCAAGGATTCTGATAGTAGATGACGCTCTGTTTATCCGCAATATCCTTAAAGAAATCGCGCTCCGCGAGGGTTTTGAAGTCGCGGGAGAGGCGGAAAATGGCCGTGAAGCAGTAGACAAATACCGGCAGCTCAGGCCGGACGTCGTCACTATGGACATAGTGATGCCCGACGTGGGCGGGATTGACGGCGGCATTACGGCTTTGCGTGAAATTCTTAAACTGGATCCCAAGGCCAGGGTTATTATGGTGTCGGCCATCGGGCAGCATACTTTTGTCACCGAGGCGATTAAAGAGGGCGCCAAAGACTTCATTGTCAAACCTTTTCAGCAGAAAAAAGTGGTTGACGCTTTGCGTAAAATTTCCGAAGATTCCGCGGAATAAACAACGATGCCTGACTGCGACGTCAACTACGATTTCATCAACTATAGAAAAATTGATCTTTTGCGCGAGATAGGGACTATCGGGTCCGGCCGCGCCGCCACCGCTTTCGGCAGGATGATCAGGCACCAGATCGGACTGGCGGTGCCTGAAGTCCGGCTGTACCCGCCGGAAAAACTGCGCGATATCCTCCGCCATCACGGCAGCTATTATGTGCTTGAGGCGGATACGAAAGGCGATATAACCGGCCGGCAGTTTCTGCTTGTTCCCAGCGAGGAGGCCGAAAAGCTGGGCAGGATAATTCTTACGCAGTTTGCCGGGATTTCCGAGCATAATCTGGAAATGTTCAGGTCGGCGCTGGTGGAAACCGCCAATATCCTGCTCAGTTCCTACGCCAACGCCGTCAGCATGGTGACGGGTTTTACCGCTATTGTGGGCGTGCCGCGGCTGCATGAGGCGGAAACCGTCGGCTGCTGCGACGTTATCCTCGCCAAGACGGATGCCGCGTTCATTTATGTGCAGAGTGTGCTGATCGCCAAGCAGCTGAGCGCGGAGTTTTATCTGTTTTTCGTGCCGGACCAGGCATCGCTGATAAAAATATTCGACAAACTTGCGCCGGATACCTGAACCTTTTTTCCATAATTTTCCGATACACAACGCCGCCAGCTGCGCCGCGGCGTTTTTTTGCGGGATCGCACGCGAACCGCCGCCGGAGGCGGGCGCGCCGGCTGGACGGATGTCTTGGAGAAAAAGAAAGCCCCCCGGCTGAAACCGGGGGGGCTTTCAGAGTGCGGTCCGCGCAACTGAGAAGCTTCGGTTATTCGGCGGCGGCCAGAGTAAGCACTTCTTCAAGGCTGGTGACACCTTCGCGCACTTTATCCAGCCCCACGTCAAAAAGAAATCTGTTGCCCTGTTTTTTTGCGGCGGCCTGCAGTTCCGGCAACGCCGCGCCGGTCTGGATAAGCGTGCCGATTTCCGGCGTAATATAAATTACTTCATACAGGCCCACCCGGCCTTTGTAACCGAGGCCGTTGCACTGTTCGCAGCCGACGTGGGTATAAAGCGTGTCCGCTTCGCTGAACCCGTATTTGGTGATCAGTTCCGGCGTTGGCGAATAGGACTGTTTGCAGTTGGGGCACAGTCTTCTTATAAGGCGCTGCGCCTCCACGACGCGCAGCGTGGCGGAGAGCAGGAACGGTTCCACGCCCATATCCTTGAGACGGCTGACCGCCGACAGCGCGTCGTTCGTGTGCAGCGTTGACAGCACCAGATGGCCCGTAAGCGCGGCGCGCAGGCAGATTTCCGCCGTTTCGGCGTCGCGGGTTTCACCCAGCATGATGATGTCGGGGTCTTGCCGCAGGAAGCTCCGCAGCGCGGTCGAAAAAGTCAGCCCCACCTGCGGTTTCACCTGCACCTGATTGATGCCGTGGAACTTGTATTCCACGGGATCTTCCACCGTCATGATGTTTTTTTCCGGCGAGTTCAAGAGCATCAGACCGGTATAAAGCGTGGTGGATTTGCCCGAACCGGTCGGGCCCGTCACATATACCAGCCCGTTGGGCGCTTTCAGCCCGCGGATGAAATCGTCCAGCTGCCGTTTCGCGAAGCCCAGCGCCGAGAAATCCAGCGGGATTTTGGCTTTGTTCAGAATACGCATGACCATCTTTTCGCCGTACACCGTCGGGCAGGTTGAAACGCGGACGTCAATTTTATTGTCGTTATAGCGCATCGTGAACGAACCGTCGAGCGGAATCCTTTTCTCGGCTATATCGAGCTTGCTTAAAATCTTGATGCGGGAAATGAGCGGCACGAAAAGGCTTTTCGGCGGCGGCGGCACTTCGCTCAGAATGCCGTCCACGCGGAACCGGATGCGGATTTCCTCCGCGTACGGTTCGACGTGAATATCGCTCGCCCGCTGCTGAAGCGATGTTTCAAGCATCTTGTTTACGAACAGCACGACCTGCGTTTCGCGCGTGGCGGGGATGGGTTTGTTCAGGTCGAGCACATCCTCCTCTTCCTCCTCGTTCACGGCTGATCCGCCGATAAGGCCGCTGGCGAGTTCCTTGACTTCGTCGCGCGCGCCGTACAGCGCGTTCAGGCCTTCCTGAATAACCGACATCGTGCTTATCACAAGCGAAACCCTGAGCCCGGTATACAGGTATATTTCCTGCACGATGAATATTTCCGACGGGTTGAGCACAACGACTTTCAAGGTGTCGTCGGTCCGCTCCAGCGGCACGACCTTGTTGGCGCGGGCGAACCGTTCGGGCAGCAGGCGCGCGAGTTCGTAGGCGTTCTCGACGTATTTCGTCACTTCTTCGCCGGTAAGATAGGGCAGCTTGAAATAATCGCAGTAGCCGCGCGCAATGTCCTCCTCCGTGGCGGCCTGCTGGGCGACAAGCGTTTCTTCTATGGAAGTGTTGCTTTTTACCTGCTCGGCTATGATTTTGGCTACGCTCTTCTCGTCCAGAACATTGCGGCTGATCAGAATGTCGAGTATCAGGGATTTCTCTTCCAGTGGCATAGTTTACGGTGTGCCTGTGGCGCAGGGAAACGTGAGGCGGATCGTGGTGCCCTGGCCCTCAACGCTGGACAGCTGGATGTCGCCGCCGTGATTGTTCACTATTGATTTGGATACGGAAAGGCCCAGGCCTGTTCCCATTACCGCGTCCCGGCTGGAGGGTAACGGCTGCCCGCCCTGTTCGGCGATCGCGCGATCGTAGATCTTTGTGGTGAAAAAAGGCTCAAAAACACGCGGCATGTTTTCTTTCTTTATGCCGGACCCGGTGTCGGATATTTCTATGGCACAGCGCGTGTGGCAGGTATTTTTATCGTCCGACACGGCGTATGACCGCACGGTTATTTTCCCGCTTTTTTCTTTCGGTATGGCGTGGCACGAGTTTGTGAACAGGTTGACCAGAACCTGCATTATCTGGTTGGTGTCCACTTTTATCAGAAGGCCTTTGGTAAATTCGGTTATGAACGTGACATTCTGTTTTTCCATCAGCGGAATGTTGCTCCAGGCGTCTTCCACAAGCCGTTCGGGCGGCATAACGGTGCGGCGCGCGTCAGTGGGGCGCGCGAATTTCAGCAGGTTTTTCACGATAATGTCGGCCCGCAGCGCGGCGTCTTTCACTTTCGTGAGGGTCAGCACGATATCGAAATCGGAATCTTTGGGGCAAAGCTCGGGATACGAAAATTCAAGCAGCAGCCGGTTAAGCAGGCGCACGAAATTCATTTCGGAAGGCAACAGTTCCTGCGGCGGCAGTTTCCGGAATTCGGAGGAGCCCTTTACCATATCCGTGATTTCGGCGGGAATCTTGCTCTGGCCCTGCAGCGGCTCCCAGCGCTCATAAAGCCGGAAATCTTCCAGCGCGCCGTTCAGCGCGGCGATCGGGTCAGCGCCCGGGGCGACAGGCCCGGCAAGCCCGTCGGCCGCAAGCTGGCGGAAAAGCGCTTCGGCTCCGCCATTTTCAAATTCATGCGCCCGGAAACCCGGCTCGACCAGATTGCGCATCAGCAGATAATCCGCTCCGCCTATGATAATGCTCAGCGGATTTTTTATTTCATGCGCTATCCCTGATGAAAAACGGCCCAGCGCCGCCAGTTTCTCGCTCTGTATGAGCTTGTCATGCGCGCTTTTTATTTCGTTGTAGGCGCCGCGCAGTTCGTCCTGCGCCTTGCGCCGCTCCTCAATCTCGATCTGCAGAAACCGGTTTGTTTTTTCAAGATCCTGATGCTGGTCCACCACCTTTTCCTCCAGCATCTCTTTGGCCTTGCGCAGTTCCGTTTCCGCGGCTTTAAGCCGGGTGATGTCGTTACCGACGCACAGCACTTCGTACTCGCCCGCGTTGTTCCTGATCGCGCGCAGCGTCCAGGAAATCCAGGCCTGTTTCCCGCCCTGGCGCGTATTGACATCTTCAACCGAGCTGTAGGTGTCGGGCCTGGCGATAACATTGCGCAGCAGGCTCATAAGCGGCGAGCCCGGCGCGGTGATCAGGCCCGCCATGTTTTTGCCCGATATGGACTGCGCGCTGAACCCGAAAAATTTCTGGGCGAACTCGTTAAAAAAGTAAACCGTTCCGTCGGCTGAGGCGCGCAGGATTATGCTGCTGGCGTTTTCGACCAGTATGCGGTATTTTTCTTCGCTTTCGGCAAGCGCGCGCTGGGCGCGCTTGGTTTCGGTGACGTCCCACATGACCAGCACCGCGCCCGATACTCCGGTCGGCGACATGATCGGCGTCGCGCGCGCTCCCACGGCGGTGATGCCGGTTCCGTTGAATTTGTCCAGAGTTATGTCGAAAGGCGCTTTTACCGGCCCGAAAGTCTGCATGGCTTTGAAAACCGGATTGGGCAGGATGCTCCTGTCGTGTTCGTTGCGGAAAACGCAGACCAGATCAATCCGTTTGCCCACGCAGTCCGTTTTCGGCGCGGACAGCAGCGAACTCGCCGCGTCGTTCATGAACCAGATGGTGCCGGAGGAGTCGCATACTATGACGGCGTCGCCTATGCTTTGCAATGCGGCCGACCGCCAGGCCTCGTTGCGGAAGCTCTGCACCAGCGACATGGCGTTAGCCAGCCCCGCGCGCAGCATCTCGGGGGTGAAGCCGGCTGGCAGAACGGAAAGCGGATTGTCTTTGTCATGCGGTGCGGTCTGCTTGCTGGATATGGCCAGTATTCGCCCGCCATAACCTTCGCAGTATTCTTTCAAGTCCTGAAATTCCGGGATGTTATGATCAACGATAATGATATCGGGCAGGAATTCCTTTGCCGCGAGCAGCGTGTCTTCCCGGCCCGGTTCCATGGTCGAGATTACGGCGCCCAGCTGTCTTACCGTGCTAATGGCAAGATCCGCCGTGGTGCCGGACAGAAGAATGAAAACCTTTTTCCCGAAAATCATAGGATTATCAAAATATATTATATATATTTTGCACTTTGCAAACAGCCCCTCTGGACAGCCTGTCCGCAATATAAGATAATTCTGTATATGAAACAGATCAGACTGGTTGCCGGACTTTGGGTTTGCGCGGTATCCCTTTTTCTGCTGTCCGCGTGCGGATCAGGCGGAGAGGAAACTGAAAAACCCGTGCCTGCCAAAACCGGGGTTGGCGGAGCGGGCCAGTCCGCCGGGCAGGAAACCCCGCCCGCTGCGGCGGCGCCGGTCAGTCTGGCCGGGGCCGGTTCGAAAGTCAAGGCGGAACAGGTTCCGGCTGCTGAAACAGCCGGCAAAAAAACGGCTGACCGTCCTTATATAAAGAGAGATACCTATTTCAGGCTGCCGTCGCATGAAAAAGGAAAAACCGTAGATCTGGCCGATATGCAGGACGAACCCGTGCTGATCGCGTTTATAACCACGCGCTGTCCGTACTGCCGTGTCGCGATGAAGGCGCTTAACACCATGCATGACAAATATAACGGGCAGGGCCTGCATGTGGTGACCGTCGCTTTCGAGCCTTCGCCGGAGCGGATGGCCGGTTTCGTGCAGTCGAACGGAGTAAAGTTTTCCGCCGCGCTGGGTGATGAGGATGTCGGCGCGCGCTACACAATACGCGGCGTGCCCCAGCTTTATCTGCTGGACCGGGATCACAAGGTGGTTACCATGTGGATGGGCTACAGCCCGGAATATGACAAGGATATAGCGGGCCTTGTGGAAGAAGTGCTGGCGGAGAAACCGTCCGCCGGGGCTGTTGAATCCGCCGGGAACAGATAACAGGGGCTGTTGATGACTCCGCTGGGAATATTAAGGAAACTGGTGCAGGGCCTGACGCAGAATTCCTCGCCTTCCGAAGTGGCGCTCGGCGCCGCTTTCGGCGTGGTGATAGGCATGGTGCCCAAAGCCAATCTTACCGCGCAGCTGCTTCTGGTGCTGCTTATGCTGCTGCGCACGAATGCGGCGGTCGGGCTGGCGGTGGCGGCGGCCGTAAGCGCGCTGGGCGCGGTTTATGATCCGCTGGCGAACATTGTCGGTTACGCGCTGCTTGTCAAAGCCACGGCGCTGGCCGGGTTCTGGACCGCGCTGTATAACGCGCCGTTTGTGCCGTGGACGGCTTTTAACAATACAATTGTGCTGGGCAATCTTGTGCTGGGCATAATGGTTTTTGTTCCCGCCTATCTGTCCGCAAGACGGGCGGCGGTTTATTACCATGAAAAACTGGCGGAAAAGGTCAGGCAGTCGCGGCTGGTGCGCTACCTGCGCCGCAGCTGGGCAGTGGACTGGTATTTCAGGACGGGGAACTGATGCGCTGGAAATATTTGTTGCCGAGGCTGGGCATACTGGTTCTGATCTGGGCGGCCTGTCTGTTCGGGACAGACCCGGCGTTGCGCTGGGGTTTGACAAAAGCGGCCCAGTCGGCGGCTGGCGCCAAAGCCGAGATAGCGAAAGTCAGGACGAAATTCTTCCCGCCGTCCCTTTCGGTTCACTCCGTGACGGTGGGTGACAAAAACGAACCGTTTAAAAATATTTTCGAATTCGAGCGGCTGGAACTGTCGTTTCAGGGCCGCCCTCTGCTGGAAAAGAAATTTATCATTACCGAAGCCGGACTGACCGGGCTGAAGTTCGGCACCGTCCGTAAAACTTCCTGTGCGCTGCCAAAAGCAAGGGAAAGCGGTTTCATGTCGCGCAAAATGGCGGAAGTCGCCGGTGCGGGCAAGGAATTTTCGCTCAGGCGGCTTTCCGAGCTTAAAGCCGGCGGAATGGATCTCGCGCAGGTGAAATTTGACGCGCTAAAAACTCCGGCGCTCGCCGCCGCGCTTAAAGCAGGACTGGAGGCCGACACCGCGCTATGGCGGGACAAATTCAAAGCGGCGGATTTCCCCGCCGGTTTGCAGGCGCTGGCTGACCGGGCAAAAAGTTTGAATGATATAAAGGATCCGATAAAGAAAGTGACGGAAGGCGCGGCTATCATAAAGGAAGCCGGCCGCCTCAGGGATGAGGCGGAGCGGATGGGGCGCGCCGCCGAGGAGACAGTTGCGGCGGCGAACGCGTCAGTCCGGCAGCTTGACGCGGCCAGAAAAGCCGATATCGAAACGGTAATGGCGGGCATGAAAGTCCCGTCGCTTGACAGCCATGCGATTACCGACTATCTGCTGGGCCCGGCCGTGACCGGGAAAGTGGATACCGTTCTGAACTGGTACGGCGCGACGCGGAAATATATGCCGGAAAACACCGCCCGGGCGGATAATGCGGCCCGTGTTGGAACCGGTTCCGTGATTGAGTTCCCGAAAGAGAAAAATTATCCGTCATTCGCGATAGAAAAACTCTATATTACCGGCGAAATCAAACCCGCGGAACGCGCGGCTTTTAAATTTTACGGCGAGGCCGATGGCATAACCAGCCAGCCCGCGCTTTACGGCAAGCCTGCCCATTTGACTGCGCGCGGGACGAGCGGCCCGCGCAGTCTTGCCGTGTCCGCCACGTTTGACAGAACGGCCCGGCCGGGAACGGACAGCGGGTCGGTGCAGCTGTCCGGGTTCCCGCTCGCGGAAATCAAGGCGGGCTCGCCGTCGGAAATAGAAATCACGGCTGGCGGCGGCACAGTGTCGGCAACCGGCGCGGCGACGGTAACCGGCGGAGTGCTTGACTCAACTCTTGCGGTTCGTGTGGAAGGCGTGAGCCTTACGGCCGACATGCAGGCAGATTCCACTACTCTCGAGATCGTGCGCGCCGCGTTAAAAACCGCGCTGGCGAACATGAAAACTCTGGAAGTGAAAGTGCGGCTTGCGGGCGAATGGGACAGGCCGGCTATTGCGATCGAGTCCAATCTGTCTGACGAAATTTCCAAAGGCCTTAACCAGTTTGTCGGCAGGGAAATTGACAAATACAGGCAGCAGGCCGCGGCGGAAGTGGATAAGCTGCAGGCGCAGGCGCGCGCGGAGCTGGTCAGGCAGATCGCGCAGCTTCAGACACAGTCGGATTCGCAGCTGGAACAGGTTCGCAGAGGCTCCGCGTCCATTATTGCGGACCTCAATGCCAGAGCCGGCGGGACGGTTCTGCCAGGCGTCAGCCTGCCAAAGATTAAACTTCCTAAAATTTCTTTCTGAAACCAGAGGCCCGTGCCAAAGCCGGATGAGCCGGCGGAAGAGCGGGCGATGTATTTCCGTCCGCGCGGCAGACGGCAGTCTGCCGCAGAAGAAATGCCCGGCGGGAGAGTCAAGCGACGGAATTGATCGCCGGCTGTTAAGCGGGGCTCATTCCCTGCCTGTTTGTCCGGGCGTGCGGCGCGCCGCGTTTGCGGCATTTTTTTCAGCGCCATAATAACGGTTCCGAGGGCAGGGAGAGTCAGCCGGCGGCCGGGGTAAGCCCGCACAGGCTCCACATCGCGGCGTTTTCCATGCACAGATAAAAAGGTATTTTTTCACCGCCGCTCAAGTCAATCTGTTTCTTGAGTGTGCGGTAGGCGTCGGCGCGCGCAGAATCGGAATACCGCATTTTGCCGTCAAATCCCTGAATCAGCTCGCTGTCTAAAATAGTGTTTGCGGGAAACCGCGCCTCAATGGTTTTTTTCAGCGGCGGCCGGAACCGCAGAGTGCCAGCACTGATCCACGCGATTCTGTCCGGGCGGACAAGGCTTAACATTTCGGCGGCGGTTTCTTTATATCCGTTCTGCCAGCCGGGGTAAAGAATCATGGGGTCGAAGTGGAAACCCACTCGCCAGCCGAGTTTTGCCAGTTCCGCCGCGGTTTTAATACGCTGCGCCACCGCCGCAGCGAAGTGTTCACATTCCGTTCCGGACGGATTTAACGACCAGGAAATCACAATGTTTTCCACGGG
Source organism: Elusimicrobiaceae bacterium (assembly GCA_028700325.1). Taxonomy (NCBI): domain Bacteria; kingdom Pseudomonadati; phylum Elusimicrobiota; class Elusimicrobia; order Elusimicrobiales; family Elusimicrobiaceae; species Elusimicrobiaceae bacterium. Next base: position 27,985 of record JAQVSV010000004.1, read on the forward strand.
CCGCATTTCAAAAAACGCGCCGCAGTTGACGCTTTTTGTTTTAAACTCGAAAGTGACGCTCTTGAAATCCTCAAACCGGCGCGCGATGGTTTTGGCCCAGCCGGTCAGATGGTCGAAAACCAGCGAGTCCGTGAATTCGCCGGTTCCCAGGCGCGCGGTTTTAAACATGCCGCGGCTAAGCGCGGCGGAGGGGATTTTATCAAGAAAATCCTCAACGTTGCAGGGCAGCGCGACGGCGGGAAAATTCTGGTATTCCTGCAGGAAGCAGTATTCGCAGTCAAACACGCAGCCAAACCCCAGATTAAGCACGTTGTAGCCGCAGCAGACGCAGTTTTTTGTGCAGGGGCAGGGTTTTATAAAATCATAACGTTCTTTGAACAGCAGCAGTCTTTCATGCCGCGCGTTATAATCCGCGCCGGCGAGCCCGCCCGTTTTCACAAATTCGGATACGGTGTCAATTTCCACAAGCCCGGCGTTCGGATACAGCAGTTTTGCGCGCCCGGCAAGAGGAGTCTCGCATGCGGTTTTTTCGATATAAATCAGTTTCGGGCGGAATTCATGCGGCATTGCGCCGGGCTGATAGGGCGCGCGCGGCTCGGACAGGTCAAGCCCGGGCAGGTAGTATGCGGCGGCCGGAACGCGTCCGTAAAGCGAGGGATACCGTTTTTTCAGCAGTGCCGCTTTCAGCCGCTGGAATTTCAAACCGCGCAGACTGTCCAGTACCGCCTGAGGAGCCAGGCCGTCACGCTTGCAGATTTCGTAAACAAGGCGCGCTGTTTCCCGCTTTTTGTTTTCGCGAAGCGCAGGCAGAAGCCGCGTTACCGCATCGAACGCCGCCTGCGCCGGGGTCATCAGTATTTTATGCCGGCATAGGCGTCTAGCGGGATGGCCAGGTCGGCGGCGGCCGCGTTCTCCCGGACCTGCTGCGGGTTGCGCGCGCCGCATAACGCGGAAGTCACCGCGTCATGTGCCAGCACCCAGCTGATGGCGCATTGCGCGGCGGTGGCGTTTTGGCGCGCGGCCAGCTCGCTCATGCCGTGCGCGGCCGATGCTGACCGGTCGAAGATGCCGTTGTTGGGTGAGAAATGGCGGTAGAAGAACCTGCGCGCGTCGGTTTTGGCGAATTCCGGCGCGGTTCTGTATTTGTCCGAAAGAATGCCGCCGCCCAGCGTTCCGTATCCCAGAAATGAAATCCCCGCTTTCCGGCAGATGGCGAAAACGCTTTCGGCTTCCTCGCGCTTTAAAAACGAAAACTGGTTCTGCACGGAGGCTACCGGCGCGCATTCGACAGCCTGAGCCAGCTGTATCGCGTCGAAATTGCAGACGCCGATATGCCGTATTTTGCCTTCCTGCTTAAGCCTCGCGAGTTCGCCCATTGATTCCGCGATAGGCGTTTTCGGATCGGGCCAGTGGATCTGGAACAGATCTATGTAATCGGTGCCGAGCTGCATGAGCGAGCGTTCCGCGTCTTCCCGGATGAAATCCGGTTTCAGGCAGATCTCCGGCCGGCTGTTCGAGTTTTTCAAGCCGCATTTTGTGGCGAGAATCACGCGGGCGCGCCGGTTCCTGACAGCGGTGCCCGCTATCGTCTCCGCCAGCCCCCAGCCATAGGCGGGCGCGGTGTCTATAAAATTAATACCCGCGTCGAGCGCGGCGGAAACGGTGTTCTCGCAGTCGGTTTTGTCGGCTCCGCTCCAGTTGCTTCCGCCAAACACCCAGGTCCCCAGCGCCACTTTTGAAACCTGCAGGTCGGTGCTGCCCAGTCTTGCGTATTGCACTATGCCTCCGGCGCGGCGGCGCGGTCAATGGTGTCTATAAGGATTTTCAAAAAGAAGAACATCGTGCCGGCGCAGTCGTCGCGCACCTTGCGTGTTTCTTCCTGGCTGGCGACGCTCATCGCCGCGACGAGAAATTTTATCATTTCCGGCTGTTTGTGCCCGGCCAGGAGAGCGGTCATCTCGTCCGGCAGGCCGGTTTTCGTTTCATCCCGCTGGCGCAGGATCCGCACGAACTCTACGGCGTCGGCCGCGGAGTCCTCAAGCATTTCACCGGTTATCGCCGGCAGCTTCGGATCCGTTTCCAGCGCGGATTTTAAAAGCGCGATACCCAGATAGGAAAACCACTCGCGCTCCTCCTCGTTGAAAATGCCTTCTCCGGCGTTGAAAAGAAAGCCCATAACAGCCGGCTGCCGTTCGCCAAGAGCGTGCGTTATGTTCTGCGCCTGGGCCTGATCGGCCCTGTTGAGGCTTGCCGCGACGGAGTCGAGAATTTCTTTGGTGACGGTTTGCATGGCTGGTTCCTTTTTTGTGTTACCAGAATCCGAAAGTTACCATAAAGCAGGCGCGTGCCGTTACCGCAATGCCGGCCACGCGGGCTTTTTCAATAGCGGCGTCGCTTTCGCTGCCGGGCTGCATCCAGAGAGATTTTACGCCGAGCCGGATGCATTCCTCCACCACCTGTTCCGTGACCGCCGCAGGCACGACGGTAATCACCAGTTCCGGCGTTACCGGCAGTTCTCCGAAAGTTTTACATACTGCGCGGCCCAAAATATTTCCGCCTTTGGGGTTCACGCCGTAGACGGTGCAGCCGGCTTTGGCCAGATCGCGGAATATTTTAAAACCGTATTTGGTTTCGTCTTCCGAAACGCCTATGACGGCTATGATTTTTTCGCACTTAGCCATTTAGCAGACCCTGCATGGAACCCATCTGGGAAGCCGCCGTCGCCTGAGAATCGCGGATGGCTTTGTTGACCAGCTGCACCAGGTCCGCCTCCAGCCTGGTCCTGTCCAGCGCGGCGGGATCGGAGGCAAAGCTGATTTTCTTTATTTCCTGGCTGCCGGTGATTGTTATTTTGATGCCGTGATCTGCGGTTTCCAGTTCAAGAAGCGTTTCGTCGAGCCGTTTTTTTATGTCGCGCATCTGCGCGGCCAGTTTTGCGAAATCTTTTATTTTGTCAAACATCGCATGACCCCTTTGCCGTCCGTTTGCCATATATGATAACTTTTTATAAAACTTTTCTCCACTGCAAGTGACGAATTACTGTATAATTGTATTTACCGGCTTTGGATCAGGAATATGTCCGACAGCAACGCCAAACAACATCATGAAGGCCACCGCCAGCGGCTGCGCGAGCGTTTTCGCGCCGCAGGGCTTGACGCTTTGCTTGATCATGAGGTTCTGGAACTGCTGCTCACCTATTCCATCCCGCGCCGCGACACCAAGCCGCTGGCGTGGGCGCTGTTGAAAAAATTCGGCACGCTTTCGGGAGTGCTGGACGCGAAGCCGCAGGAATTGTCTGAAGTGCCGGGCATGGGCCGCGAATCGGTGACGCTGCTGACGCTTCTGCGCGCGGTGATGAAGCGCTATTTCATGGGGTCGCTGCAGAAAAAGGAAATGCTGCGTTCGCCGGACGAGGTGGTGGATTTCTGCCGCGCGTCGCTGGAAGGCGAGAAAGACGAGATTTTCGAGGTGCTCTATCTTACCATCAAAAACACCGTCATCGGGTGCGAGCGCCTGTCGAGCGGAACCATTGACCGGGCCGCCGTTTCGCCGCGCCGCGTGGTTGAGAACTCGCTGAAGGCGCGGGCCGCGAGCCTGATTCTGGTGCATAACCACCCGTCGGGCAACGCGACTCCGTCGCGCGAGGATATCCTGATCACGGAAGAAATCATCCGCGCCGCCCGCGCGCTTGATATCGCCGTTCTGGACCATATAATCATCGGCAAGAACGAGCATTACAGTTTTCGCGCAAGCGGTGTGATAAAATTCGAACGATAGCCGGAGAAAAGAATGGGTATTCTGAAAGAAGTCCTGAAAAACCAGGTTTATCCCGCCATGGGCTGCACGGAGCCGGTTTCCGTCGCGTTATGCGCCGCGCATGCGGCGAAGATTCTGGGCGAGCCGGCGACGGAGGCGGTTTTTATTCTTGACGCCGGAACCTATAAAAACGGCCTGGGAGTAAACGTGCCGAACACCGGCGGTGAAAAGGGCAACCTTATAGCCGGCGCGCTGGGCCTGCTGATTGCCGAGCCCGGAGCCGGAATGGAAATTCTCAAGGCGGCCACTCCGAAACTGCTGGAACGGGCGCGCGGGCTTGTGGCCAGCGGGCGGGTGAAGGCCAGCGTGGAACCGCTGGCAAAGACAATATATATCGAAGTCCGCGCGGCGGGCGGCAAAAACCGCGCGGTCTGCACCATCTCGGCCAGCCATACCGAGGTGTCGTTTTCAAGCAGGAACGGGAAAACGCTCACGGACCTGAAAAAAAACGCCTGCGTCAAAAAAAACGCCGCATGGCGGAAGGAACTGACCGAATTGTCGCTTGCTGAAATGGTAAAGTCCGCCGAATCCGCCGACAAAGAGGATCTTGATTATATCAAGGCGGGCGTGAAGATGAATCTCGCCGCATCCCGATGCGGCCGCAAGCTGAAAAAAGTGGGTTTTTATATTGCCGAGCTGGTGCGGATGGGTTATTTGCATGACGACGTGTTTTCCTCAACGAAAATGCTCACCGCTTATGCGTCCGACGCGCGGATGGAGGGCCTGCCGATCCCGGTTATGGCGAGCGGCGAGTCCGGCAATCAGGGGATTGTGGCGATACTCGCGCCGTACAATTTCGGCAAAGTGCTCAGGGTCCGCCCGGACCGGATTTACCGGAGCATCGCGCTTTCCCACCTGCTTAACTCCTATGTGAAAACCTATACCGGCGGGCTGGCCCCGATCTGCGGCTGTTCCATAGCCGCCGGAGTGGGCGCAACGGCGGCGATGGTTTATCAGTTGAAAGGGCCGGATTTAAGCGCCATTTCGCTTGCCATCAACAATCTCATAAGCGATCTGGGCGGGATGCTGTGCGACGGCGCGAAAAGCGGGTGTGCGCTGAAAATAGTCAGCAGTGTGGACTCCAGCATCCGGTCCGCCTATATGGGCATGCACAACTACGGCATAACCGAAGTGGAGGGGTTTATCGGCAGAACCGCCGAGGAAACCATCCGCAATCTGGCGCATATTTCCACCGTCGGCATGGAACAGGTGGATCCGACCATCGTGGACATAATGCTTAAGAAACAGGACTGCCGCCGCGCTTGACAGCGCGGGCGAGGAGGGGAGATGGGGCTTTTCAATTCGCCGCCGTGGACCGGGTTTAAAAATCCGCTGCCGCCTGAAATTTACCGCCAGCGCACATATCCGCTTCAAAAGGATATCCGCGGCGATTTTTACCGCGACCAGACAAAAATAATCCATTCGCTCGCGTTTCGCCGGCTGAAGCATAAAACACAGGTTTTTTTCGCGCCGGAAAACGATCATATCTGCACGCGCATCGAGCATGTGCTTCATGTTTCCAGCATTTCCGCCACTATCTGCCACGGCATCAACCGGTTCCGTCCGGGATCGGAGCTGGATCCCGACATGGCCTCCGCGATAGGCCTGGCGCACGACCTGGGGCATCCGCCGTTCGGGCACGACGGCGAGGTCGCGCTTGACGCGGAAGTGCGCCGGCGCGATCCGCGCCGCGCGTTTCTGCATGAAATCAACGGCTACCGGGTGGTGGAAAAACTCGCCAACTACGGCAAGGGTTTGAATCTCACCTACGCCGTAAAAGACGGGGTCATCTGCCACAACGGCGAGAATTTTGAAGCGAACCGCCTGCGGCCCGCCGCCGTTGTCAACCGGCTTGACGAGATAAAGGACCGCAACTGCGCGCCCGCATCGTTCGAAGGGTGCGTGGTGAAGCTGTCCGACAAGATCGCCTATCTGGGCCGCGATATCGAGGACGCGATAAAGGCCGGCCTGCTCAAATGGGAGGATATTCCCAAGGAAATAGCCGGGGAGCTGGGCCAGTCCAACGGCGAAATCATAAGCGCGCTTGTTGAAGATCTTATCGAGAATTCCACTGAAACCGGGGCAATAGGGTTTTCTGACCAGAAATACGGGCTGGTCAAATCGCTGGGCGAGTTCAATTACAGGAACATCTACCTTAGCCCGGAGCTTGAAGATTATACGGAATACATCAACAATCTCGTGGGCACGCTGTTCGGCTATTATATGCTCCGGCTGGAAAAATTCGGAACCGATCCGGCGGCCTATCAAAAATCCCGCCGCATGACCGACGTGTTTTTCGGCGATTATCTGCTTGGCATGCGCGGTTTTTACGAATCGGGCGGGGGCGACAGCATTGATATCGTCACCGACTATATCTCCGGCATGACGGATGCCTTCGCCCTTAAATGCATGAAAGAGATCTGTATTCCCGCGCCGATGAAATTCACAAAATCGTTTTCCTGACCCCGGCTATTCCGGCCAGGCGCGCTTTCGCGCGGGTTTTTGACACCGCCGGCTGTTCAAACGGTTGGCGGCGCGCGCTTTTTTGCGCGATCCCCGTTTCGGGCGGCTGAATGAACCTCCCCCGGCTGTGCCATTGGCGTGCCGGTTGTTATTACGCTTTCCGCAAGCCGGGGGGTTCTTTTGGTCCAGCTTTCGTCTGCCCTGCTTGCGCAGGGTTGCACACTTCATCCCTCTGCCTGAGCCATGCCGGCAATCATTATGCCGGGCCGGCCCCCGGTTTTTGGGAGCGGAATTTATAAAAAACCCCCGCTTCACAGCGGGGGTTTTTTGAAGGGAAATGAAACCCTGATTAGTTTGACTGAAGTTTCTTGAGCGCTTTTTCGGCTTTTTTCACCAGCGAGTTGCCGGGATAGCGATCTATCACCTGCTGATATTTAAGGGCGGCGCGATCCGGATCTTTTAACTTGTCCGCGCAGATTTCCGCCGTCGCGAAAAGACTTTCCGGCGCCTGCACCGAATCGGGATATTCCTCTACGATCCGCTCCAGCAGTTTTACCTGCTGGCCGTAATCCTTCAGGTTTTTTTCGGCGGTTGCCGCGGCTTCCGCAAGCGCTTTGATGCTTTTGGCGGAATCGCCTTTAAACATGGTGGCGGCCTGTGAAAGCGTTTCGATCGAGCCGGCGTAGTCCGACATCCGGGATTTCAGCAGTTCCGCCTTGTCCATATAGGCGTTGAACGCGTCGTCGGTCTTAGGGTATTTCTCGACGAGCGTTTTATAGGCGTCGGCCGCGAGCGAGTACTGTTTCTGCTTTTCCGCCAGTTTGGCGATTTTGATGTAAGCGGTTTTGGCGGTTTCGCTCGCGGGAAAATCATTCACGATGGACTGGTAAACAGACATCGCTTCGTCATATTTCTTCAGACTGTTTTCATAAATCCCGGCCGCCAGCAGTCGCGCCTGCGGGCGCAATGCGCTGTTGGGGTAGACCGCCGAGATCTTGTTGTACTGAAACACCGCCGGCTGCGACAGCCCGTGCGTGGCGCAGAGTTTGCCCAGCGCCAGGTCAATGGCGTCCATCTGCGGATAGCCCGGATACTTTGCATAGAACGCCTCGAACTCCAGCAGCATCGGCTCGTAGAAAAAGTCCATCGTGCCGTCGGACATGTTTTTCAGGAATTCCGCCAGCCGTTCCGCTTTCGTGGCGAGTTTGGAACCTTCCTTTATTTTGTCCAGTTCCGGGCGGATTTTGCTGGACACGTTTTTGTCTATCATGCGGGTCAGTTTGCTTCTGAGCGTGAAACTGAGATCCGAGTCGGGATATTCGTAGGTATGGCGCACCAGAGTCACTATCGCGCCTCTGGAATCTTTCAATTGAGCCTGCAGTTCGGCTTTCAGGAGCAGGGCGTCGTCGCCGGTGTCTTCATTGGCGTAATTGATAAGCCAGGCGTCAACGGAACTAAGGAGCGCCTGCGCGACTTTCTCGTCCGTGGTGTCAGAAACGCTCTTGTAATACTCCCACTGTTTCTGTCCGACGGTTTTTATGCTGGCCGGCGAAGCGGCGGTGGAGGCGGGTTCCACAATTTCCACCATTTCCAACTGCTCGGCTTGTTGGGCGAAAACGCCCGCGGCGGACAATGCGAATAAAGCCGCCAGAGTTGATAATTTCCTCATATCCATACCTCCGGTGAAGATTCAGGACTCTTATTTTATATAATATCCCTGTAAATCATATCAAATAACATTAGCGGTTGCCATGCCGCCGGTCCGGCGCGGAGGTTAATGCGGACGCGGCCCGGTTTCAAGGAAAACAAATGAACGCCAAAGCGCAGACGCACGGAAAGAAATATGTTGTGATTCACGGGCATTTTTATCAGCCTCCGCGCGAGAATCCGTGGCTGGGCTATGTCGAAGAGCAGACCTCCGCCGCGCCCGCGCACGACTGGAACGAGCGCATCGCGGAGGAATGTTACAATCCCAACGGCACCGCCCGCATAAACGCGCCCGACGGCACTATCGAGGGCGTCACCAATAACTACGAGTTCATGAATTTCGATTTCGGGCCGACCTTGCTGTCGTGGTACGAGAAAGCGTTTCCGGAAGATTACCGCCGCGTGATCGAAGGACACAAGAAAAGCGCGCAGCGCCTTGGCTGCGGCAACGGCATCGCGCACGCCTACAATCACACCATTCTGCCCATCACGCCTTTCCGCGACCGGCTGACCCAGGTTTTATGGGGTCTTGAGGATTTCCGGCACCGGTTCGGCGAGCAGCCGGCCGCCATGTGGTGCCCGGAAACCGCCTGTAATGACGATACCCTCAAACTCCTTGTTGACCAGCGCATGCAGTATGTTATTCTGGATGTGTCGCAGGCGCTGCGGACCCGCAAGGCGGGCGCCGCCAGATGGATTGACGTTTCCAACGGCACCATTGATCCGCGCCGGCCCTATATCTGGCATGATCGCGATGAAGCGACAGGCGCTCCGCTTCCCGGTCGTTCGATAGCGGTGTTTTTCTATGACGGGCCCGTTTCCAAAGCCGTCGCGTTTGAAGACGCCATGAAAGACTCTCATACCCTGTGCCAGCGGCTGGGTTCGTGTTTCGACACTTCACCCGCCGAAGACCAGCTTGTAAGCGTGGCCACTGACGGGGAGTCTTACGGACATCATCGCAAATTCGCCGATCTCACGCTCGCGCATCTGTTTACCGCCGCGCTGAAAAAGCACGGTTACGAAGTGACCAATTACAGCGCCTATCTCAAATCGCATCCGCCTCAATGGGAAGTGCAGCTCAAGCCGGGAGAAGGCGGAGAAGGCACTTCCTGGAGCTGCTGCCATGGCGTAACGCGCTGGAAAGGCGACTGCAGCTGCGGGCAGGAAGGCAATAACCAGCACCGCTGGCGCGCGCCTCTGCGCGCCGCACTTGACTGGCTCTCCGTAACGCTCGCGGGGGTTTATGAAACCGAATCCGCCAGATATCTCCGCAACCCCTGGCAGGCGCGCAATGATTACATAAGGGTCATTCTTGATCCCGGCAACCTTCAGTGGTTCATCAACACGCACTTTGCCGCCCAGCCGGACCAGGAGAGCGTTTCCGCCGTGCTGCGGCTTTTGGAAATGCAGAAATATGCGATGTTCATGTTTACCAGCTGCGGCTGGTTTTTCTCCGACATCTCGCGCATAGAGTCCGCGCAGAATCTCAAATACGCCGTCCGCGCGATTGACCTGGCGGCCCGGTTCGGCTATGACAGTCTGGAAGCGCAGTTCCGTGTGAGGCTGAAAGCCGCGCCCTCGAATTATTCGCGGTTTGAGGACGGCGCGGCGGTGTATGACAAGCTCGCCAAGCCTTCCCTGATGAAAGGGGAAAACATTATCGCCGAATTCGGCATCAGGACGCTGTATCGCAACCCCGGCAGGAATTCCGGCCTGTACTCGTACCGTTTCAGCCGCGAAAAATCCGTGTTCCGGCAGCTGGACGGGGGCACTTTCAGCGCGGGGCTGCTCGGCACCGAGAACGTCGTCACCGGGCGCAGGATGCCGGCGGTTTATTTCGCCACGGTGACCAGCTCGCTGGCGCCGCGCTGTTATGTGAGCGTAACGGAAACGGAAGCGAAATTCAACGAGCTGTTCGGATTTCTGGAGCATCTTGACGCGGAGCGGATCTGGGACGGAATCGGCCCGGCCGTCGAGCGGATCATGGGGCGCGAACATTACGGCATGAAAGATCTTATCCCGGAGGCGCGCCGTGCCGTGCTGGAGGATATGTACCGCGGCAAGATTTCCGATATTCAGGACCGTCATTTCCGCACGTTCGGAGATTATCTGCCGATTATTGAGCACTGGCATTCGCTGGAACTGGGCCTGCCGGACGAGATTCAGGCCGACGCCATAGCCGGCACCCGTAAATTTGTTACCGCGAAGCTGGAAGAGTTCGCCCTTACCGGCGATTGCGCGGGAATTGACATGCTGCGGTCGTTATTGCCCCGCATCCGCAAAACCGGGCTTGATTATATGGACAGCCGCATTGAACGGCTGTTTAAAGTGCTTATTCTCAACGCGCTCGCCAAACTGCGCAAGCAACCCTCGGCGGCAAGCGCCGAAACCGCGCTGCTGCTGGTGGAAACGGGGTTTGAAAGCGGAGCCTCAAACTGGCTGGTGCAGGCCCAGAATGCCGGAATAAAAATGCTGGAGGACTGGCAGGCCGGACAGTTTGCCGCGCTTAAAGATCCGTCCGGTTCGTGCGATTACGGCGCGTCGCTGCTGCATCTGCTGGCGAAACTTAAAATCGGGATCGTGACTTACCATACGGCAATCAGCGCGCTGAAATCCGCGCACCGGAAAATGTTATAGCGCGCCGGACCGTGACGGACTCGCCGGGCCGGGTTCACGCGCCGGCGGGGGCCTGTTGCCTGTCCATTATGATCAGCGCGCACAGCAGCGCCATCAGCAGGGGATTTAACACAGCGGAAATCGCGACTGGCGGCAACGGCTCCGCATGAAAAAGCGGATATTCTTTCGGTATCAGCAGCAACGCGAAAATAACCGCGTACAGATTGTCAAATCGCGAACGCCGGGGCGCGTTGATAAACAGCCACATCGGCACAAAAAAGGCGAGCAGTTTGTACGCGCCGGAAAAAGGCGTGGCAAGCACCTCGTAACAGACCAGCAGTGCGGCTTGTTTCCATAACACGGTTTCCCTGCGCAAAACATAATAAGCCACGCCGCAGCCCGCCGCAAACGCCACCATATTGAATACGCGCAGCAACGCTGCCCGGTCCTGCATGCCGTACAGAAGGGATGCGCCTATCCGCAGCGGATTGAAAAGGCTGGCGTTGTGGTCGTACCCGTAACTGTCCAGCGCGTAACGCCGCGCGACGAATTCGATGCCCTGCCATAACCCCGCGAGATTTTCCATGAAACCGCCCTTGTACAGCAGGAGCGGGACGGCGGTAAGCGCGGCGGAGATTCCGCACGCCAGCAGCGCCGCGTTCCAGTTCCTGCGTTTTATGAAAAGCAGCAGAAAAATGGCGGGATAGCCTTTGGCGGCAATTGCCAGCGCCAGAAAAACGGAGGCTGTTAAAGGCTTGTCTTTTTCAAGCAGAAACATTGCCGCCGCTATCGCGATGAAAACAAATATTTCCAGATTGCCGCGATCCATGCAGAAGAGCAGCGGGTAGGAAAGGCCGGAATAAACAAGCGCGTTTCTCCACAGTGCGACGTGCGCCAGTCCAGCGCGTTTAAGATATTTTATATTGAGCCAGGCGAACAGCGGCAGCGCGGCGAAAAAACATAGCCTCATGAAATCCTTGCCGGTATGTGCTAGCGGATAAAGCGGCAGATAGACGAACGGAAAATATGTGGATGGTTCAATGCCGGTTTTCGCCAGATAGGGATTTAAATCTTTTGCATAAGAGATATGGTGGAACAGATCCTGCAAAACGTCATCCGGCCGGAAAAGAAACGTGCTCAGCGGGTAGGGGTTGTTGTGATAGCCGCCTTCAATATAATGGAATGCCGTGGCGCACACAAAGCCGGCCATAAGCAGCAGACCGATAAGTTCGGCCCTGCGGGCACTTTCGTCCGGGCGGAGCGGGCCTGGCGAAGCGAGCCGCCCTGCCGTCTGCGCCGCCAGGCATATTAGTGCAAGCGGCAGGATCAGCCATAAAACGCCTGTGGCCAATATGATCAGTCTGCCGGGCAGCTTTTGCGCCTGAGCGGATTTTTTAAATTGCGTAAACAGCAGTTCCAGTCCGATAACGGCGGCTGCTCCGGTTTTATCGCCTACGGTGATGGTGTCAATTGCCGCTGGTAGATGGACTGTCGCCACTTTTTCGCCACGATTGTCCACCCGCAAAATTATGGCGTCGTTTTTGTTTTTGGTTATACTGCCTGTAAATAAATTTCCGGGCTGGAACGCATCGGGCACAGCCAGAAGTTTCTTCTCTCCGGGCTGGCCTGCCGCGCGGGTGTAAAGAGCAAGCGTGCCGCCGGGCAACGCTTCCAGCGTAAGGCCTGCGGCATTGGAGTCGGTTCTTACAAGCCGGCATGGAACTTTTGTATCGGCGGGGATACTGGCGCTGAACGAAATGATATATTTCGAGGCCGGTGTCTGCCCTTTGAGCGATACCGGGAAAGTTTCCGGCGGCAGCGGCGTTTGCGCGGCATCAGGCCGTATGTTTCCCCTGAAGATATTTATAATTTCCGGCGGTTCGAAGTTTCGACCTGCTGTGAGCGGATACATTAGAAACAGCCCGGCAAACGACAGTGCGGCGGCAAAAACACAGCTTGCCGCAAGTGTGTTTATGCGTCTGCCGGCGCGCGTGTTTTTTAAACTGTTAAGAGGGTTTAACATGTGACTGTTACCTGAAATCCCGCATTCAATGGCGAGGCCGGGTTTGATGACAAGGCAAACATAATACAGAGTACTCTACAACTTTTCCCGGCGCTTTGCCAGTTAGCCGGAGAAACACCGCCGCGGCTGCTCAAGCAAAAAACCGCTCCCGGCGGGAGCGGTTTTTTGTTAAAGCCGGTGTTACGGACTAGGTTGTCAGCGCGCGAGGCTGTTTGATATGCGCTATGCCGGAGGATTTGTAAATGCGGTAGTCAATCTGCGGGAAAATATTGTCTTTCCACTCCAGTTCCCGCAAAAACTCTTCCTCTATCCGGGTGTCCTTTATCTGCTCATACAGTTCGTTGAAACGGTCAATATGCTCTTTGGTGCGCTTTGACGAGTACTGCATGGCCGTTCCGACCGTGATCAGAAATGCCCAGTCCGACGACTGCGCCAGCACCAGCTCCCGCGCGCACTGGTTGAGCGCGCGGCCCAGAACTCCGTCAGTCGTGTCGTAACGGTTGGCGAGCGCGATCATCCGCTGCGCCATTTTGTTCAGATGCCGGTAGATCCAGTCGTTGCCCGCGTTAAGCCATACTTCATGATAGCCTTTGTCGCCCCAAGACGACATGCTCGGCTGGATTACCTGATTGTCCGGGTTCTCCTCAAGGTATTCCATCGGCGTTATGGGCCGGATATCGGCCTGATCGTGATGGAGCTTCCTGAAAAGCATTTCCAGAAACTGCGGGCCTTCGTACCACCAGTGCCCGTACAGTTCGGCGTCGTACATTGACACGATCAGCGGTTTCTTCTGCAGAAACCCGTTAAGGTGTTCGATCTGCTTCTGCCGGTTGAACATGAAATTGCCTGCATGCGCGGCGGCTTTTTCCAGGGCGCGCGCGGGGCTGTAGGGCGCTTTTTTGTCAAGCGGCACTTTGCCGGTGATCGCGTTGTATTTGACTCCGATGTTGCGGCGCACGCCGTCGGAATGCAGATAGGGCTTCACATAGTCATAGTCCAGATCATAGCCCAGGTCGCGGTAGAATTCGCGGTAGACGGGATCGCCGGGATAGCCGGTGTCCGCGCTCCATACCTGATGCGCCGATTCCATGTCGCGCGCGAACACGCCCACGCCCGACGGGCAGTAGACTGGCGCATACACTCCGTAGCGCGGGCGCGGCGAGCCGTAGAGAATGCCGTGGCTTTCGGTGAAAAAGAACCGGATCCCGGCGTCTTTGAGATACACGTCGTCGCCGGGATTGTAGGCGCATTCCGCCAGCCACATGCCGCGCGGAGCGCGCCCGAAATGCCTCTTGTAATCTTCCACGGCGATTTTGATCTGCGCGTTGACGCTTTCTTTATAAACCTGAAGCGGCAGAAACCCGTGCGTGGCGCAGCAGGTGATTATTTCCAGCTTGCCCATGTCCTGGAATTTTTTGAAGCCTTCCAGAATGTTTGAATGGTAATAATCTTCCCACAGCAGCCGAAGCCGCTTGAATTTAGCTTCGTACATCCGCGCGACTTCTTCGTAAGGCGTGCCGCGGGTGCGGCCGGATTCCTTTTCCGTAAGCTCGATGCGGTTGTGCAGGTAGCGGCGGAACCGGGTTTTCAGCAGGTCGTCAGCCATCATGTTGCACAGCGGCGGCGTGATTGACATCGTGATGCGGAAGTCCACGCTGTCAGCCGTCAGCTTTTCAAACATGTCGAGCAGAGGCAGATAGGTCTCGATCATTGCCTCGAAGAACCAGTCCTCCTCCAGGAAATCGTCGTATTCCGGGTGGCGCACGAACGGCAGATGCGCGTGCAGTACCAGCGCGAGGTATCCTTTTTCGTTGCCTTTATTCATCAGTTTGCGTTTTCCTTTCGGCGGTTATGGTTATCTGCCGGTGCAGGTCGCCGTCGGCATTGTCTGCGTGAACGGGCAGGTCAAGCACGCCGTCAGGGAATGCGAACCGCAGGCTGAATGTGCCGTCGGGATTGAGTTTTACCGTTCTGCCCGCGACGGTCACTTTCGCGTCCGGTTCAGTGGCGCCGTACAGCACCAGTTCGCAGTCGGCCACCAGCCAGAAGTCTTTTTTGCCGGTCATCGTGCCGGGATGCGCGCCCCACGAGGCGCCCCGGGATGATACGGACTTGATCATTTCCCACCGCTGAGCCAGCACCCGCGCTATGTCGCCCGAGCCTCTGCCGAGATATTCGATGCCGGAAAGTTTAAGCAGTTTCTGGAAATCAGGGTTGACGCTCATCCAGTGTTCGTCGGTCTTGTCGGATACGCAGCCGGCAGGCAGGCCCACCATGTTGCTGCGCGCCAGCAGAATGAACCGGCCGTCCGTGTCAATCAGCCCGATATCGCAGATATAGGCGCGGCCTGGTTTGGGCACGTTTAAATACCAGTTTTTCGCTTCCAGCACTATGGGCACGTCGAAATAGCTTTCGGAATTTTGCCCGTCAAAGCCGTTCACGCCGGTCACGTCGTGAATCCGCACCACGCTTTTCGTGCGGAACATGATGTCTTCCCCAAACTGGCGTTTGAGCGAGGCAATGGATGTCTCCGTCACTTCCCAGTATAAAAACATCCACTCCGGGTCACGCGGAAGCAGATATGCTTCCGTGTCACCGTAGCCTTCCGGCAGTTTTATGTCTTTTGGAACAGGATAGACCTTCTCCTCTTTTTTCAGCCCCCCCGAGGTAGGCAGTTTGTCTGAACTCATCTCAGGCTCCTTTTGATGGAATGCGCTGTTTCCCCACACTTTCAATCGCTGCTATATTATACCACTTTGCCGGCGACGCTGTCATCCTAAACAAAACTCCCCGATATTCAATATCGGGGAGTTTTGCCGCCGGTGAAATTCATGCTATTCCGTGCCCAGTATGCGGTCTATCCGCCGCACCAGTTCCGAAGACGTGACCGGTTTGGCGATAAACTGCCGCCCTCCGATTGTGCCGCCCCCCACCTGGTTCTTGTCGGCCAATGCGGTCAGGAAAACTATCGGAATTTTAGCCGTATCCGGGGTCTGCATCAGCTGGTCGGCCACTTCGGAGCCTTCCATATAAGGCATCAGCAGATCCAGAATGATAAGATCCGGCTGAAGCTGGTGCGCTATCCTGATCCCGTCACGCGGATCAGTGGCGTAGGTTACTTTGAACCGCTGCATTGACTCAAGAGTCATCTGCACCAGCTTGCAGAGCGGTTCCTCGTCGTCTATCATTAATATGTTTTTCTTGACCATAAGCGAAACAGTGCCTCAGAGGTGGGTGATGCCCTCTTTCAGCGCATAACGGATAAGGTCCGCCTGTTTATGGATATCCAGTTTGCGCATCATGTTGTTGCGGTGCACATGCACGGTGTTAAGCGAGAGTTTGAGCTCTTTCGCTATTTCCTTGCTGCTGAAACCTTCCGCGATCAGCTGCAGCACTTCCTTTTCTTTCGGAGTGAGATGGATTGACTTGCGCGGCGATTCCGACGGCGCCATCTGCCCCAGAAAACCCTGTACGACATACTTCGATACCTTTGAACACAGATAGAACCGGCCTTCGCTCACTTCCTGTATCGCTTTCACGATTTCCTCGGAAGTTGACACTTTCACTATGAACCCGCGCGCGCCTGCTTTAAGCGCTTTTTCCACGGAGAGCCGGTCGTCGTGCATGCTGAGCATTATGACCTTGTTTTTCGGATCCAGCTTCAGCAGCCGTTCGGTTGTTTCAATGCCGTTAAGCACGGGCATGGATATGTCAATAATGTAAATGTCGGCGGGACTGGCGGCCGCCAGATCCAGAATCTCTTTCCCGTTCTCCGCTTCCGCGACGACTTTTATAAAATCGGAACTGCGTTCCAGCACTGCCTTTATTCCGTCGCGCACAACAGCATGATCGTCAGCTATTGCGATTTTTATTGTGTTCATTACGGGTACCGTCCTTGCCTGCGTCCTTTCACCTGCCACACGGTTAATGCGTCACGGAGTCAAAATTAGTATATTATATTTATACCCCCGAAGCAAGGCCCGCCGCAGCTTCACGGCGGACGGCATGAACCGGAAGACCGGGCGTTATTCTCCGCTCAGGGCATTTTCAATCGCCGCCACCACCCGTTCTTCCTCGAACGGTTTTACGATATAGTCAACGGCGCCCAGCTTGATGGCTTTCATGAGATATTCGCGCTCTTCTATGGCGGTGACCATCACGACGCGGGCGTTCGGATCAACGGCGAGAATTTCCTCCAGCGCGGCGATCCCGTCCTTGACCGGCATCGTGATATCCATGGTGACGGCGTCAGGCCAGAGTTTTTTGTATTCGTTCACGCCCTCTTCGCCGTTGGCGCATTCGGCTATCACCTGATAACCGTGCCGGGTCAGAATGTCTTTGAGCATCAGCCGCACTATCGGCGCGTCGTCCACAACTATCAGTCTTTTTGGCATTTGTCCTCCGTATTGCGTTTGTCCGAAATATAATCGAGGAATGTGTCGCAGCTCGTTTTGGGTATCAGGTACATCCGGCACCGCACTCCGCATTCCACTAATTTTATCATACATTCAATAATAAGGACTTCGTCGGTCTCGATATCCGCGCTCAGCAGATATTCGGAAAACACGGTGCCTTCGAAATCGGTGACTACCTGGGGCGGGGTCGGCTGCATAAGCAGATTGAAGTTTTTTGTGAATACCCCCATGATCGCGCCGGACAGTATGTTGCCCGTTTCCTGCACCGCGCTCAGCGTCAGCGCGTCAGTCGCCGCGCAGGTTCCCAGCGGCCGGTTCAGCATGAGGTCAGCCAGCTTGAGGCTGTCTTCCTCCACGACGTAAAAAAGCAGCCGGAAAGTCACGTCGCCCGCCAGATCGAGATACGCGCCCACCACTTTCCGTTCCGAGGAATTGACCCGCTGCGTGGCGATCGTTATGTCTTCGAAACACACCCGCTCCGCTTCTATTGACGCGCCGTTGTGCAGCAGCCGCTCCAGGCTGAGGGAAGCGCGGTCAATGCTTTCTCTCGCCACAAATTCCATGATCTTGCGGGTTTCCCTGGTGATCGGCATCTCAGTAATCCTCCGTGATTTTTTCGTCTATGGCCCGGCATTTCACTATGCCGGATTCCAGCTCGAATTCCAGCCGCAACCCTTTTTCTCCGCCCGTTCTGCCGGGCAGAATGGTAAGGCCCCGGCCCGCCAGAAGCAATTCCGCCGCGGCGCAGTTTTCCGTTCCGATATCGCGAGACACGTTCTTGAGGATCCGCCCGCCGCCGAACAGTTTCACCTCCAGCTCTTCCGGCCGGATGCCGCGCGCCATCAGCAGGTTAAACAGCTTCGGGATCCCGGTGACCGCGTATTTGGCTTCTTTCAGGCCCTGCCGCTCCAGGCTGGCCAGCACACCGGGCATCATGAAGTGCAGCATCCCGCCGGTTTTTGCAGCCCTGCTGTACGCGCAGATGGCGATGCATGAACCGAGCGTGGTCTGCAGCACTTTCGGAGCCGCGGCTATTTTAATGTCCGCCATTCCGACCGTCAGTTTGTTTCCCTCGTCAGGTTGAGGAGCATGTTCACATTTGAAATTATGGTCTGGCATGTCATTTCCGAACCGAAGAGATTATGTACACCGGATCCAGTATATAAGCCACATTGCCGTTGCCCAGCACCGACACGCCCGCTATGCCCCTGAGATGCGCGAGGTGCCGGGGCAGGGGTTTTAGAACCAGTTCGTCTTCTCCCAGCATTTTATGCACGGCTACGCCCGCTTTGCGCCCGCCGTCGTTCAAGATCGCCACCATCCGCGCGCCCTGTTCGAATTCCGGCACGGGTATGCCCAGCAGAGCCTGTGTATCGCAGAACGGGAGCAGTTCATCGCGCCGGGCGAAGACAACGCCCTGCTGCGTAGCGCTGAACTGATCTTCGGTCACAAGAGCCGTTTCGTGCACCGAATCTATGGGCAGGGCATAGGGGACATTGCTTATCGTGCACAGCAGCGCTTTTATGACCGACAGAGTGAGCGGGATCTTGAGCACAAAAGCGGTGCCGCGCCCCTTGGCGGTTTCAATGTCAATGCTGCCTTTGATCTGCAGCACCATATTGAGCACCACGTCCATCCCGACGCCGCGGCCGGATATGCCGGTGACTGTTTCCGCGGTGGAAAAGCCCGGCTTGAAAATCAGGTTGAGTTTGCCGCCGCGGTCAAGCGCGCCGGCTTCGGCTTCGGTGAGCACGCCTTTGCGCACCGCGGCGGCGGCGATCGCTTCAGGATCCATGCCGCGTCCGTCGTCGCGCACTTCCACGCGGATGCTGCTGCCCATGCGGTAGGCCCGCAGGCAGACTGTGCCGCGCTCGGGTTTGCCCGCCGCACGCCGCTGTCCGGCGGGTTCAAGCCCGTGGTCCACCGCGTTGCGCACCATGTGGGTGAGCGGCTCGGTGAGGCTGTCAACAATGGTTTTGTCCAGTTCCGTTTCCTGACCTTCAATTACCAGCGTGACGTCTTTGTCCACGGCTTTTGCCACGTCGCGCACGATCCGCTTGAAACGCGAAAAAATACCTTCAATCGCCACCATCCGCGAAGACATCACTCCGGTTTGTATCCTGCCGGAAATTACATTCAGTTCCGACATCAGTCCGTCGAACCGCACCGCTTCCAGCGCCGCATTCTCCTGCCGTCCCGCGGACAGCGTGTTCACGCATGATTCCAGCTGTTCCGCGCATGCGCGCAGCGTTTCCGCGTCGGGCGCGGGCGAGTCAAGCGCGTTTTTCAGGGCGGCCATGTGCTCGCGGGCGTGAAAAAGCGCGTCCGACGAGTCGCGGTCCCGGCGGATGTCTTCCGCGAACACTTTCTGGAAATTGCTCAGTTTCGAGCGCAGTGTCACCAGCTCGCCGGACAGATCCATCAGCCGGTCGAGCTTGCGCGCGTCCACCCGGATGCCGGCGGCGACAGCGGCCGTGTTTGTCGCGGCGCTGCCGGTTAGCAGATTCGTGATGTGTTCCTGCGTCAGCTCCTCCACCCCGTCAGTGTTCAGGCCCGACAGTTTAAGCGTGTTTCTTATTTCCTCTTCGCCTGCGGCGCAGGAGAAAAGATAGGAGATCGAAACGCCCTGCGTTGTGCTGTCAACTATCGCCGCCGCATCCGGCGCGCAGCAGATGACCCGTCCTTTTTTTGAAAGTTTTTTTGCCGCCATTACCGCGTTTATGCTTTTTACCGGCGCCGACCCCGGAATTTCGGCGGTTATCTTGAATATTTTCCGGCCCAGCGCGATTTCGTCAAGCGCGCTCTTAAGAATGTCCGGCGCAAGCGCAAGCGCGGCCGACGCCTGTGCCGCGGCGGGTTTTTGTTCCGCCGTCACGCTTGCGCGCGGCGCGCCGGTAACCGCGGCGAACCGGGTGTTAAGCCTGTCAATGAACGCGCCCGCGTCTATCACGCCGGGCGTGCCGGTTTTGTAAAGCTGCACCATGTCCCGCACCAGATCAATGCCCGCGAAAAGCACGTTCAGGCTTTCGGAGTCGGGGGTTTGCGCGGTTTTGCGGAAGTGCGCGAGCAGATCTTCCATCGCGTGCGAGGCGCGGGCCAGTTCGGTCGCGCCGATGAAACCGGCGGTGCTTTTAAGATTATGCGCCGCGCGGAACAGTTCGTTTATCAGGTTTTCGGTGGCAGGAGCCGCTTCACACCGGAGCAGCCCGTCATTAAAAACTTCTATGCCGTGCTCCGCGTCCTCAACGAATTTGGCGAGCATCGCGGGATTAAGCGGCTGCGGCACGGGTGATTGCTGCGCGGTGCCCGCGGACGGCGCAACCGCGCCCGGCGCCTGCGGCAGCGGCTCCGGCTCTGTTAAAGGCGCAAAGCCGCGTGCCGAAGCGAATTCGCCGGCGCTGGATTCGTTTAGGGCGGCATAGTCCTTTATAATGCCGTGCAGCCGGTCGTTCATTGCCAGAGCTGTTTCCAGAACGGCCCGGTCAAACGGTTTTTTTTCCTGCCGGACTTCCGAAAGCAGTTCTTCAAGCGTGTGGCTGGCCTGTTCCAGTTCCGCAAGGCCGGTAAACGCGCCCATGCTCTTGATATTGTGCGCGCACCGGAAAATTTCGTTTATTTCCGGCTTGCCCGGCGCCGCGCCGGCTTTCAGCGCGTCTTCCGCCTGCAGCAGTTTGTCGCTTATGTTTTTGAGATATTGTTCCGCGTCGTTGAAAAACGCCGCGCGGGCGCGGGCGCGTTCGCCCAGCGGCTTGTCATCGAAAAAAATGTTCATTTCGCGCCGGCTCCGGTTAATTTGCACAGCAGCGGCGTAATGTCTTCCAGCGGGACGGTAATGTCAACCGCGCCTGCCTCCGCCGCCGAATGCGGCATCCCGTACACCACGCAGCTTGATTCCGACTGGCCCACCACATACCCGCCCGCGTTATGCAGGCGGACAAGCCCGTCCGTGCCGTCAGAGCCTATCCCGGACAGTATCACTCCGACCGCTCTGGCCCCGCAGACTTCCGCCGCCGATTCGAAAATCCCGTCGCATGACGGGCAGAACCGCCGCCGCGGGTTGCAGGCGGAAAGCGCGATGGCGTAGCCGTTCGGGGTTTTTCTCAGGCCGCATTCGGTTCCGTGGGGGGACATGTAACAGACTCCATGCCGGAGCGGCTCGTTCTGCTCCGCCAGTTTCACTTCCAGCCTGGAAATGGAATTGAGCCGGCCGGCGAAGGCCGCCATGAATTCAGCGGGCATGTGCTGAACCCAGACAACCGGCGGCATGTCGGTCGGCAGCAGCGGAAGGATCCGGCCCGCCGCGTACACTCCGCCCGCCGAGGAGCCGGCGCAGATCACGTCAACCTGCCGCGCGGCGATCTCGAAAGGTTTTCGCTTCGCCGTCTTTGCGCCCGCGGCGCAGCGCACCGAAGCGACAAGCTCCTGCTCTATCACGGCCGGCGGACGCTGGCCGCCGGCCGGTTTCAAAATAACGTCATGCGCGCCCGCCTCGACCGCGCGCAGAGTCTGCACCGCGCCTTCGGGAGTGTACGCGCTGAAAATAATTACCGGAACCGCGCTGTCGCGCCTGATCATTTCCAGCGCTTCGATTCCGTCCATGACGGGCATTTCGTAATCCATAACGACCGCGTCCGGCTTGAGCCGCCGCACCGCCTCGACCGCCTCAGCCCCGTTTTCCAGCGCCGCGACGACCGCAATTCCCTGCGCGGTGAAAAGTTCTTCCAGCCTGGCGCGGATGAAAGGCGAATCGTCGGCGATTATTATTCTTATCATGGCAGTCATGGCAGCGTTTGCCTCAGCTGTTTGCCGTTTCGCGCGTAAATCCCGAGCTTGAGGTACTGCAAATCGGTTTTGAC
This sequence comes from Elusimicrobiaceae bacterium, assembly GCA_028700325.1. Classification (NCBI taxonomy): domain Bacteria; kingdom Pseudomonadati; phylum Elusimicrobiota; class Elusimicrobia; order Elusimicrobiales; family Elusimicrobiaceae; species Elusimicrobiaceae bacterium. The sequence goes on from JAQVSV010000004.1 coordinate 49,881, forward strand.
ATCGTTGAGCGTTTCGGACAGGCTTACGATAAAATAACCGTCCTGTTCCAGCGCGGCGGCGAGATGCCTGACGGCTGTGTTTTTTGAAGTTTTGTCGAAATAGATCATCACGTTGCGCGCCAGCAGCAGATCTATGCCGCGGAACGGGGCCGGCGCCATCAGATTGTGTTCCCGGAATTTTACGCGCCGGCGGATGGCTTCGTCCAGTTCATAACAGTCCGGTCTGCTTCCGGCGCGCTTGAACCAGCGCATCTCCGGCTTGTTTTTTATGCGGGAAAGGCTGCGTTCGCTGAACAGTCCGGCTTTGGCGTCGGCCAGCACTTCGGTGTTTATGTCAGTCGCGTGGATGCGGAACTGCCAGCCCGGCAGTTTCTCGAAAAACGATTCGAGCAGGATTGCCAGCGTATACGGCTCCTCGCCGGTCGAACAGGCGGCCGACCAGACGTTCAGTTCCAGCCGGTTCTGCGCCTGCCGCTGTTTTACCAGTTCGGGCAGGATGTTGCGCACAAGGTAGGAGAGCTGTTCGTCATGCCGGAAGAAAAAAGTTTCGTTGGTGGTCACGGCGTTTATGAATTCTTCCATTTCCGGGCCGCTGTTTTTCAAGAGAAGGAGATACTCGGCGTAATTGGTTTTTCCGGTTGTTTTGAGGCGGTTTCTCAGCCGGTTGAGGACAAGCGTCCGCTTGGAATCGTTTAGCATGATTCCAGTGCTGGCGTAGAGCAGTTCGCGTACGGCTTTGAATTCCGAGTCTGATATGTCGCTCATTTCAGTCCACCGCTTTTAGCAGGTCAAATTCTTCCTTGCTGAAAATTCTGCCCGTATCAAGCAGATATGCCGGCTCGCCCGCAATAACGATCGAAGCCAGTATAATGGCGCGGTTTGCGCCGCCCGGAGCGGTTTCCGGCTGGGTGAAATCGCTTTTGGCGACCGGCGCGACCATTCGCACAAGATCCACCATAAGCCCTATATTCGCGCCGCCCGCCGCGTTAATGATGATAATATGGGTCCCGGCGACCGCCTGCGGCACGTCCGGAAAATTTCTTCGCAGATTGACTACCGCTATAACGTGTCCGCGCAGGTTCACTATGCCCGACAGCAGTTCCGGGCAGCGCGGCAGCTGAACCATCCGGCCGGAGTCGAGCACTTCCTGCACGGCGGAGATAGGCACGCAGAGGTTGTGCGGCCCTATCCGGAACACCACGAGGTTTAGCGTTGCCGAGGCTTTCACCGTCCCGCCTCCGCTATAACCGCTATTTCGGCTTCCACGGCGGCCATCATGTCGTCGGGGTTCAGCACCAGTATCATCCGGCTGCCCAGCTGCACGAAGCCCTGTATGCATTCTTTCCGCACTTCCAGCCGCACGAGCCCTTTTTCCGGAGTTTTTACCGTGTCAATCACGCTGTCGGCTATCACGCAGAACGACAGCCCTCCGTAACTGAGTATTATATAAACGTCATCCGTTCCGCCGGCGGGCCGTTCCAGCCGCAGGTACCGGCGGAAATCGAAAACCGGAATGATATCGCCGCGCAGGTTTATGATGCCCGGGCAGAACCACGGCATCCGGGGCGCCGGAGTTATGTGAACGGTGTTGAGTATTTCCCGCACCAGCGTTATTTTAACCGCATACTGCTGTCCGCCCATGGCGAATACCACGAGCTGGAAATTTACGGAGTTGTGCTGCGCTGGCGCGGCGGTTTCGTCGGCGTTCACCGGTCCTCCGTCAGCCTGCGGCTTTCGTAACGGGCGAGTTTGTCGAGCGCGAGCTGGTGCCCGTCGTCAACGGCGATGAATTTCACCGCGATCTCGAACCCCTGTCCGTCGGCGGAACACCGGACGATTTCGCCGACCGCCTGAAACATTTCGGTATCCATTTCCGCGGCCGGCTTGAAAAACTGCGGTTTGCGGTTTTCCCAGTCGGGTATGTCAATCCTGACGCGCACCGTTTCGCCGGGCCTGAAGGGCCGGGCGGAATAAAAGAGGAGTCCGCCCGCGCTGATATTGCGCGAGAAGCCTTCGGCGCCTCCGCCTGACGGCGTTTTCGGGATAGTGTAAATATCGCAGAGCACCGCAAACCGGCCCGGTATTCTTACGAAATTCCGTTTGTCTTCTTCAGGCATTGGCGGAGCCGGCCGAAGCGGCTTTTTTTGAAATGTTGAATTGCGACACCAGCCCCGACAGGATTGTGGCCTGCGTGGCCATCTGTTCCGCCGCCGCCGCGAGCTTCTCGGCGGTGGTGGCGTTGCTTTCGGTGATAGTGGTGTTTTCCTCCATCGCGGCGGCCTGTTCCTGCGTGGAAATGGAAATCTCCTCGATTTCGGACGCCAGCCGCGACATGTCCGTGAAAATCACCGCCAGATTCTTGCCGACCGTGGTGGACAGGTTCACGCCCTCCTCCACCTTGCCCAGGCTCGACTGCGACAGCCCGGTGATATCTTCCGCGGCGATCGCGCTTTTTTCCGCGAGTTTGCGCACTTCGTCGGCCACTACGGCGAACCCCCGGCCGGATTCGCCCGCCCGCGCCGCCTCGATCGCGGCATTCAGCGCGAGCAGGTTGGTCTGCGCCGCTATGTCGGAGATTATGCGCACCGCCTTGGAAATCTGCGCGAAACGTTTTTCTATCACGCTTATGCTCGCCAGCGTGTCTTTCATATTGTTGCCTGCGGCCTTGGCCTTGTTGGCGGTGGACTGGCTCAGTTCGTTTGCGTGTACCGCGTTTGACGCGTTGGACTGGACCGAGCTCGACAGTTCCTCGAAACTCGCCGACTGCTGCTGCGCGCCTTCCGCGATCTGCTGCGCCGACACTGAAATCTGCCGGGTTGCCGCCGCCAGCTGGACCGACGTGTTTTTTACCTGCGTGATGATCGCGCTCAGTTTATCCACGAAAGTGTTGAAATGGGCGGCCAGCTGGCCTATTTCGTCGTTGGAGGCGACGGTTATCCGCTGTGACAGGTCGCCTTCGCCTTTGGATATCTGTTTGAGTATGTCGCGTATCTTTTCAACCGGCCCGACCAGATTGCGGTTAAGAAAGCCGATGAAGAAAACACCCAGTATCAGCACCATGCCGAGCAGGCCCAGCGTGGAAAGTTTTACCGCGAACATGCCCAGCGTCTGCTCTTTCGCCACCTGCTGCAGCGTCATCATGTTAAACGAGTTGGAAATCCTGCTCAGCTGCGAGCGCGCGGTGGTGGCTGCGGGAATGACGCGTTCGGTGTAAAGGCGCATCGCGCGGGCGCCGTCCCCTTTCCTGGGGTCGGCCGCGGCTATCACTTCGGATGCGGCCTGGTGGATTTTGATGATATTGTCTTCCATTTCCTGAAACCAGCCCTGCATCTCCGGCGTCAAAGCCGAAAACTCCTGGCTCCGGGAAAACCCGGCGTACCATCTGCCGAAGGTCGTTTCGTTTATATTGGTGCCGGGTTTGGGGTTTGAAACCGGGTCAAGCATATAATTGGAGATGCTGATCATCCAGGCGTTGAATTCCTCCGATTTGGTGGTTATCATCAGGTTGGTCTTGTCCATCCTGTTGATGTTTTTCACGGATTCGCTGTAATGCTCGTAGAACGAGATCGAAATGAACGAGCTGACGGACACCATGATCACCAGCGCCGCAAACGCCGTGTATAGCTTGATTCTTATGGGCAGGTTTTTGATTTGTTGAAGCATATTCCTCACAGTCCTTGGCAGTTTTTGTCAGGCGCTTTCACCGTGGCGGGAGCCGTCATGCCGCAGATCGGGTTTCGGACCCGCCATCAGGAGCTGCGCCTGTTTCAGCAGCTGATCGGGATTTACGGGTTTTAGCATGTAATTGTCGCAGCCGCCCGTGAAAGAGGCGGCAAATTCTTCCTCATGCGCCGTTATGACTATCACCGGCACACGCAATTCCTCCGCGATGCCGTACAGCTTTTCATAATCCCTTATATGGGCCAGCGTTTCCAGCCCGCCCATGACGGGCATCTCTATGTCGAGCAAAACCAGGTCGAACGGCTCTTTTTTTTCAATGGCCTGCGAATACGCGGCAAACGCTTCAATCCCGTTTACGGCTATTACGCAGTGCGCTTTCCCAGTGAAAATTTCCGACAGGAAAGACCGGTTCACGAAATTATCTTCCACAATCAGTATCTTTTTCATCGGGTCAGAGCTTCTCGACCAGCTTGCGCAAAGCGGTCAGTTTTGGCGCGATGGCCGGCAGCTGCTTCCCGGCTTTAATATCTTTCTCCAGCGCGATAACTCTGGCGTAAATCGGTTCCAGCCGCAAATTCGCCGCCGCGCCTTTCATCGAATGCGCCAGGTCGCCGCCTTCGGCGGTATTGCCGGTTTTTACGCACTCCTCCAGCCGGTCGAGCTGGTCCGCTGAGATAGTCTTGAATTTTTCCACCAGTTTGTCATAGATTTCGGCGGGAAGATTGCCCAGCTCCGCCAGGATTTCCGCTTTTGTTTTGCCTTTCATAAACACCCTCCCTATCCCCGTGCAACATTTGTATAGATATTACAAAATTTGGCCGGATTTTTGCGTTCCGGCTTGAAACTGCCGCAATAGCCGGGTGCGTGGGGTCCGGCTATTTTTCGAGGGCGGCTTTTTTCCAGTTTTCCGAAAACGTGTTGGTCAGATAGAATTGCCTGGTCAGTTCCACCATTGCGCGCGCGTAAGTCTGGGCGGCGCTGATTTCATCGGTGAGGGGGGCGGCGCGCTGGTCTGCCTTGTCCGGTTTTTTGACGACCAGCGTGCCGGCGTAAATGTTTTCGCGGTAGAAAAACGGGTCTTTTATTACGCCGAAAAACGAGTTCTCGACCACAAAGGCGAACCCGTCTTTATCTTTTTCGAAAAGCAAGGCTCCGAAAAACGGCGTGTCGGCCGGCAATACCGGCGC
>JAQVSV010000004.1:54758-58843 GCA_028700325.1 Elusimicrobiaceae bacterium
GGTCATTGGCAGGTCCATTTGCGAGGCCAGGCGCCCGTCTTTGCCGTGTTTTTTCAGGAGAGGCGAATATACCAGCAGCGGAATATGGAATTTCTCCCGTTCCATGCTGGTGAGCTGGTGCGGCGTATGGTCCGGCAGCAGGAAAAAGATGGTGTTTTTGTAATAGGGGCTTTTTTCCGCCTGTGCCATGAATTTGCCGAGCGCCCAGTCCATATACTTGACGGTTTTTTCCTGCGGGGTCAGGCGGGGATCCGCTTTGAGGAATTTCTCCGGTATCAGGGTGTACGGGAAATGGTTCGAGGTGGTCATTGCGGCGGCTATGAAAGGCTGTTTTTTCCGGGAAAGGATCCGGTTCATGTTGTCGAGCAGGTCGCCGTCGTTGAAAATGCCGGAGCTGTCGGCTGTTTTTACATAATCGGCGGGGCTGAACCGCTGGTCGAACCCTTCAAAACTGCTGATGTCGTAAAAATCGCCGGTCCAGCCGTGAAAGAAGTAGGAGCCGTAGCCGTAACGCCGCAGAAAGTGGCCGACGCTGTAAACTTTTAACGAGGATTGCGGTTTGTCAAAATAAAGCGCCGGGAAGGAGCAGAGCGACGAGGAAAGCCCTATCCCGGTAAGCGTTCCGTTCGCGTAAAAATTGGTGAACAGCATGCCCTGCCGGGCCAGCCGGTCAAAATTATCGCTCAGGCCTTTTTTCGCGCCGAGGCAGCCGGCATATTGCGCGCCGAAACTTTCGAGGAATATAAGCACGATGTTGGGTTTGTCGAGCGTGCCGGCCAGCCCGAACGCGTTGTCGGGCGAATCCCGTTGCAGCCGCGCATAGGACAGCACTTCGCGCGCATAGTTTTTAAGCAGGCCGGAAGACAGCGTGTTCTCCGCCCGTTTGCCGTAAGCGGTAAGCTGTCTTGTAAACGTGAAAATGCCGTTTAACGACACTTCGTTAAGGAAATCGTTGCGGCTGGTGTAGGCCGCGCCGATGCTTAGCGGCTGCGCCAGCCCGCCGCGCATAAGCGCGAGCGACAGCGCCAGCGGTATCAGTATCGCCGCCAGCCGCCGTTTCGTGGCGACATTTTCATCCAGTTTAAATACCGAGTTAGCCAGTTCCGCCGAAAGCCGGGCCGTCACTATCAGCAGCGCGAGAAGCGCCGCGCCGACCCCCGCGAAATAAAGGCTGGCGGACGACAGCATCGCGCTCAGGATGTCTTTTGACCAGTAAATGTACTCGAAGAACAGATAATTGAGCCGCATTCCGCTTTCCGAATAAAACGGGAAATCGGCGTAGATCAGTGCCGCCAGCGTTATGTTTGCCGCAGTGAGTGATATAACGGCCCATATCCGCCCGGTTTTCCGCCCGAACGCGGCGGCGGCAAGCTGCGCCGCGACGAACACCGCGCCTGCCGCCATGGCCGAAACCGACAGGTCAAACCGCACCCCGACGAGCAGTGCCTTCATGGTTTCCGGCAACGGGCACGGCCCTGTTTTAAAGGAAAAGAAAAACAGTATTCTGGCCAATGAAAATACAGCCGTATAAACGGCCAGCAGCTTCAGGTAGTCTTTCAGCGCGCGCAGATTCATAACGGCAGGTCCGGCTAAAAAGTGTAGCAATATAGTTTCCGTCATGTCCACAGAAGGCTTTATGATTTTTGTTGCACTGGCGATTTGAATTCATGCCCGGTGCAAAGCGTTTTCCGCGGCCGCAGAAAAAACGCTATACTTTACCAGCGGCCCGGCTCGCACGGCCCGCATGGAGATAAGGAAATGAGCTGCGTTTCTATTGAAAAAGCGGCCGGCTATGACCGGCAGATTATTCTGGACACGGTGCGTAAAAGTTTCGCCAATCTTGGCGGGGTTGAAAAATTCATAAAACCCGGCATGACGGTCGTTTTAAAGCCCAATCTCGTGCTTGGCAAAACGCCGGAAACAGCGGCCACCACCCATCCGGAACTGGTGCGCGCGGTGGGGCAGATTGTGCGTCAGGCCGGAGCCAGGGCGGTGCTTGCCGAAAGCCCCGGCGGGCCGTACACGCCGCAGCGGCTTAAAGCGGTTTACACAACCACGGGGATGACTGGCGCGGCGCAGGACGCCGGGATCGAACTGAATTATGACACTTCTTCGCGCAAGCTGGACAATCCTGCCGGCAAATATCTTAAAAAAACCGAAATAATCACTCCGCTTGCCGAAGCGGACGTTATAATCAATCTCTGCAAACTTAAAACCCATGGCCAGATGGTGTATACCGGCGCGGCAAAAAACATGTTCGGGGCTGTGCCGGGCATACTGAAGGCGGAATACCATATGCGGATGCCGGAGTATGACAGGTTTGCCGATACCCTTATTGATATTTTTCTGTCAGTCCGGCCGGCGCTCAGCATTATGGACGGGGTCGTCGCGATGGAAGGCTGCGGGCCCACCGCCGGCACTCCTCGGCAGGCGGGCCTGATTCTGGCGTCGGAGGACGCTTTTGCGCTTGACCTGTCCGCCGCGGCGATTATCGGCGCGGAGCCGGATGCAATTCCCATGCTCAGGCAGGCGCGCCTGCGGGGGCTGGCGCCGCAGTCGCTGGACGCGATAACTTTCCCGGCGGAAACCCCGGAAACTGTTCGCGTGCGGGATTTCGTCATTCCCCAGCTTGACCATCTGCGCGCGGTTGATTTTCTTAAAAACAATGCCCTGTTATCCGCATTATCGGAGAAACTGCGTCCGTACCCGGTTTTTACCGGCCAATGCGTTAAATGCGGCGATTGCGTGCGGGCCTGCCCCGTTTCCGTGATACGGATGGGTAAAAACCGTCCCTGCGCCGATCTCGGCAAGTGCATACGCTGTTTCTGCTGCCAGGAATTATGCCCCGCGAAAGCGGTTAAAATGGAACGGCATCCTCTGGCGCGTGCCTTGCTGCGGGCGGTGGAGGTTGCCATGTCGGTCTACAATCTGATCATGCCCGCGCCGGTTTCCAGGTGAAGCATGCCTAAAGTGGCATTGCGTCCGGTCATGGCATACTATATAATGATATCATGACGCGGAATGTATCCATTATAGAAACCTTCTTTTCCAGTGCAATCCGGCGGCTGATCACCCGGGCGGACGGGTCCGCTCTGGTTATGGCGATCATGCTTTCAATGGTGATTCTGCTTTTATGTCTTGCCGGCGGCAAACTGCTGGAAACTTCCAGCCGGGAAACAAATATCAATAAAAACGTGCTTGCCGAAGCGGACAATGTCGCACGGGCGGGACTGGTTGACGCGATCTCCTGGTTCCGCCGCCAGAGTGTGCAGCCTGTAGCGGCCGGTTATCCGCTGAGAGGGGGTGCCTACGCCGATCAGGCGTTTTACCCGCGCTACAGCACCGCCGCCAGTTCCTGCGACACAATAGACGAATCCATAGGGCTGGTGAAAGAATACCGCATGTCCGACGACAGCAATAAATGGGCGCGTTATGAAATCGTGCGCCAGCAGGACACTTCAACCGCGGATCCTCACGCGGTGCACGATGTAACCGCCCAGCGGATGGAGGGCTACTATGCGGGCCAGGGACTGGTGTGGTACATAGAAAGCACCGGCTACGTTTTCCAGAAGAATGATCCGTCAAAAGCCTTTAATGTCACGCCGAACAGAGTAATATCGCAGGTGAGAGCATCAACGGAAATACGGCGCATGTCGTTTTCGCTGCCTGCGGAGGCGGCGTTCATGATATTCAGCGGCAACAACAGCAGCTATGTGCCTTTGGTGAATGTCTATCAGAACGGGCGGATTACCGGCGGCTCCGGTATAGGAGCCGGGCGAAAACAGGGCAAAAAACCCAATGTTTACAGCGGCGGCATAATAACCGGCACCCCGGATACGGTGTCAAACCTGTCGGAACCGACGCTTGAATCAATCCTCGGCATGACCGCCACCGAGCTTAAACTGCTTGCCGACTATATAGTTACCGACACCGCGGAGCTGCCGGCCGAGCTGCCGAACATGTCGCTGATTTATGTGGATGGCAATGCCGTTTTCAGCTCCACGCGGCCGCTTACGGGGAACGGGTTCCTGTACGTTAACGGAAATCTGACCGTTTCAGCCGGCTCGAATTCGGTTTTCAGCGGG